>JAWVZW010000008.1:0-16423 GCA_033721975.1 Balneolaceae bacterium | reverse complement strand
GTACCTTATCAGGAAGAGCGTACTGTAGATAAAAGCAATTCCCTGGATGAGACTCAGGGGGCAGATAACTTTGAATTTTCAGGTGGATTTGGGGGGCGTCAAATCGGTGTAATTCTTGCGGCAAGAGTCAATTTTAATAATTTTTCCATTCAGCGGGTATTTGAACCGGGCGGATGGAATCCGATCCCATCAGGTGATGGTCAGCGGCTTTCACTGGGTGTCCAGGTTACTGGCCGGGGATATCAGAGCTACAATTTCAGCTTTACCGAGCCCTGGCTGAAAGGAAGACCTACATCCCTTGGCGTGAGCCTGTCGTATGACTATCTGAACTACAGCCGAACCAGCTTCGGTTTTGGCGGAGGTTTAAACAGCGGTCAGGACAGGCGTAATGAACTCTTTACGGCTAGCGTAAGCTTAGGAAAAAGACTTTCATGGCCCGATGACTTCTTTTCACAGCGTACCATATTGACTTTTAACCGCTTTAATGTACTGGGCTTTAGCGGTGTATTTGAAGACGGAAAAGCTGATCTGCTTACGGTGAGGCATGTGATTGAGCGGAATTCAACCGACAATCCGATTTCACCCCGACAGGGATCCAAATTTAACATCTCGGGTGAAGTGGCACTACCGGTACCCGGATTCAACCAGTTTTACAAGCTCAAAACACAATATCAGCACCACCATACCATTACGGGTAAACTGGTTATCAGTGCCGGTGCTGAATATGGGTATATGGGCTACTTCAGTGATGTGAAGCGCAGCAATTTCCAGAGATTTTTCCTGGGCGGTACTGCCATCCAGCAGAGACAAAACTTTTTGAATGATAATGTGGACCTTCGTGGATTCCCGGGTGGATTTAATGGCGTAATTTCACCCGTGGATGAAAATCAGAATCTGATTGGCGGACGCGTCTACAATAAGTATTCGTTCGAGCTGCGTTATCCTGCAGTCGCTAATGAGCAGATTCAGCTGATTCCTTATGCTTTTATTGATGCCGGGAATACGTTTTCGGACCTGAACAGATTTGACCCGTTCAGTGTAAAACGGGCTGCGGGCTTTGGTGCCAGAATCTTCCTGCCCATTCTGGGACTTGTGGACCTGAGTTATGGATACCGACTTGACGGCACACCCGCATCGAACGAAGGTCCGGGACTTGCACCGGGACAATGGGAGTTTCTGTTTAACATCGGCGCTCCGTTCTAAAGATTATGTATACGGGTAAAGGGACATATACTAAGATCACCGGGAAATTATTTCTCGCCGGACTGATGCTGATAGGTGTCTTTGCAGAATCAGCCTTAGCTCAGAATCAGAAAATTGGATTCATAGACTCTGATGTGATTCTGCAGCGCATGCCGGAATATTCAGGTATTGAGCAGCGTCTCTCCATGCTGAGTGATACATGGGATCTTGAGATTGCGGAGCTTGAACGGGAACTGGAAGAACTCGAAACAGAGTTCGAAGCCCGGGAAATACTCTTCACAGATGAGATCCGGGAGCAGCGATTAGAAGAAATTAATCAAAAAAGAATGGAGCTCGACCGTACTATCGAGCAGAAGTTTGGTCCTGAGGGTGAATACTTCACTCGCCAAAAAGAGCTCCTGGAGCCCATTCAGAGGCAAATATTTGAGGCTTTAACCCTGGTCGCCAATCGTGAACAGTTTGATTTCGTGTTCGACCGCTCGCAGGATACACGCTTTCTGTTTGTGAGGCAGCAGTGGAACCTTACTGAAGAAGTGATGTTAGAACTGGGTATAGAGCTTGCGGGTAATTAATAGAAAATAACTTTACATTAAGCGGCTAATTTAAAAAACGACTATATGAAACGGATACTACTGACAACATTCATTTTGATACTGCCGGCGCTGGCATTTGGTCAGCTCAGGGTTGGGATCATGAACCCTGATGAAGTGCTGGATGCTCTTCCTGAGACAGCTCAGGTGGAGGCTGATCTGCAACAATATGTGCAGGAAAGACAGGCTGCCTACCAGGAGAGATATCAAAGCTGGATCAGTGAACTTACTGCATTTTCCGAAAGAGTGGATGCCGGAGAGCTAAGCGAGGAGGCCCAGCAGCAGGAACAACAGCGCCTCACCGAACAGCAGGAAGAGCTCAGCAACATGCAGGCTCGTATTCAAAGGCAGATTCAGCAGCGTCAGAATGAACTGATTAATCCATTGTTGACCCGGGTTGAGAATGCCATGAATGAAGTGGCTGAAGAACTGGGACTCGAATTTGTGATCAATAAAAATGCGAGCACCGGAGACCCGATTATTTACTATTCATCACAACGCGGTGTTGATATTACAGAAAGAGTTATCCAATTAATTACACAGAACTAATTCAAAAAAACTATTATCATGAAAAAAGTAACCATCTTCAGCTTTTTCAGCCTTATTGCAATTGTTTCACTGATGGCGGTCCCTACTGCATCAGCTCAGGATATGACGATCGGATTCGTTGAACCCAGAGCTATCCTGGAACGAATGCCCGAAATGAGAGCCGTTCAGCAGCGCCTGCAGAATTTTGCGGAACGCAAGCAGAATGAACTCGGAACCAAAGAGCGTGAACTGCAGACTGAGATCGAGCTCTATCAGCAAAAAGTAGGTGTGATTTCAGAAACAGCCCGTCAGGAAGAAGAAGAACGACTGACGGCACTTGAAACAGAATTTCGTCAACTGCAAACACAGGCGCAGCAGGAACTTCAGCAGAGGCAGGCTGAATTAATGGGTCCGCTTCTGCAGCAGGTGCAGGAAGCAATCGATACCGTTGCGGCTGCCAGAGGACTTGACTACGTCCTGAATCAAACTACTTCAAATGGTGATGTTATCATCCTCTACGTTTCTCCAAGAGTTCAGGAGCAGTATGATATCACCGATGCAGTAATGCAGGAACTGGGAATCTAAGCTTATTCGATTTCTCAATTATTTAGGAATTGCTATTAAACAAAAAGGCGACCCAAACGGGTCGCCTTTTTTTGTTTCAGGAATAAGTTTGAAGCTGAATTAGCTTACATTTTTCCTTCGGTTGCGGATGTAATCTTCGAAGATATACCCGCCCAGATCATCAAGCGATGAATAATATGCCCTTCCGCTATTGGCTTCTGTGAGATCCCGGACAAAATTCTGAAGATAGGGGTCCCGTGCAATCATGAATGTTGTAATGGGTATACGGTCTCGTTTACATTTTACGGCTTCATCCAGAACCTTGTTGACAATCTTACGGTCGAGCCCAAAACTGTTTTTATAGAGACGACCGCCTTCCATCATGCAGGAAGGCTTTCCGTCCGTGATCATGAAGATCTGCTTGTTGGAGAATTTTTTACGCTGAAGGATGTGTCTTGCCTTCTGAAGGGCTTGAAGGGTGTTGGTATGGTAAGGGCCCACCTTGAGGTAGGGAAGGTCTTTAACCTCAATTTCCCATGCCTCATTGCCAAATGCGACGATATCCAGTGAGTCTTTGGCATAATTATTCATGATCAACTCAGAAAGCGCCATGGCAACCTTTTTTGCAGGGGTAATTCTGTCCTCCCCATAGAGAATCATGGAATGGCTCAGGTCGATAAGCAAAACGGTGGAGACAGATGTATAGTGATCGGTATTATAGACCTCCAGATCATCTTCCCTCAGATCAAATTTATCCAGGGAACTGTGCTTCAGCATATTGAGCATGGTGCCGGAACTGTCAATATGGGCTGCGTCGTCACCGGGTTTCCATCGGCGGGTTTCGGGCTGCCGTTCGAGTCCCTTGCCTGTAAACGGTGTTTTATGCTCGCCCTTACTTCCTTTTCTTAGTTGAGTAAAAATTTCTTCCAGTGATTTTCTTCGGATACTGCGGTCTGTTTTTGCAGTCGGAACCATGATTTGCTGTTCATCATCAAACCGGATATAGCCTCTTTCCTGCAGTTCCTCTATAAAATCGCCGATGCCAAAATTTTCATCAAACCCATCTGTTATCTGATACTCTTCATCCAGCTGGTTCAGCCATCGCAGCGCCTGGGACACATCGCCTCCGGAAATGGTTAGCAGCTCCTGAAAGAGATCCCATAAAGTGTCAAAAGGTGATTTGCCTTTCGATCGGGATGGATTGCTGTTCCAGTCGGTGTACTTAAAATGCATAAAACCGGATTAATTTTGTGAGTCCGTTCTAGGAAGTAACATCTCAGCATACCAAATCATTGCATGTCATTCATCTTTAATTTCTGCTATTTTTAGTTTGAATTTGGACCTTCAATTTGAAAACTTTCCTCGATGGACAGATACCGGATCGAAAAACAATTATGGAGTGAAGGCTACCGGCGGATCATGGGACTCGATGAAGTAGGCAGGGGCTGTCTATGCGGTCCGGTCGTAGCGGCAGGGGTTATCATCCGTCCGGATCATCCCTTAAATAAGGATATTGCAGACAGCAAGACGCTGAATGAAAAAGAAAGGGAAGAGCTGGCACAGGAAATCAAAGAGGAGTCCGGCTTTTGGACGATCCAGGAAGTCAGTGCCGCTGAAATAGACAGAGTCAATATTTTAAGGGCGTCACTTCACGCAATGGTCACGTGTACTGAACAGGAAGGTGCCGATCCTGATTATCTGCTTGTGGACGGCAATCGTTTTGTCCCTTCACTTATCCGGCACAAGTGTGTGATTAAGGGGGATAATAAGTCGGCATCCATTGCAGCTGCATCCATTCTTGCAAAGGTATACAGGGACCGTCTTATGAAAAAGCTTCATCATGATTTTCCTTTCTATGGGTGGGATACAAATGTTGGCTATCCTACCCGGCAGCATTTTGAAGGTCTCCGAAAACACGGCTACACGAAACACCATCGAACCTCTTTCAAATTGCGAACGGGTAAGAAGTATGCCTTCCCGATTATGAATGAATAGTGAGGTGCAGTACTAACTGTAGATGCTAAAAGAGCGTTTGTAGAGATGGAGATTGAGGCAAATGGCAAGCATGATACTGTTGGCCAGAAATGCATTTCCCCCGTAGCTTACAAAGGGTAACGGAATTCCCATAATCGGAAGCACAGCTGTTGCACTGCCAATATTCACCACGAAATGTGTAAAATAGATAAAGGTTACCCCCACAATCACAAGCTGTGCGAACGGATGTTTATGGACCCCTGCCATGTTCAGAAGCTTTAGAAACAGGGCTGCATAAAGAATAAGAACCAGTCCTGCTCCCATAAACCCGAATTCTTCTCCAATCACGCAATAGATGAAATCTGTCCATTGTTCAGGCAGAAAGCGCAGCTGAGTCTGTGTTCCCTCCATAAATCCTTTTCCATAAACGCCGCCTGATCCGATCGCTGTTTTTGCCTGAAGCACGTTCCACCCGGCTCCTTGCGGATCCAGGGAGGGATTGACAAATGCTTCTACCCGTGCCCGCTGATGAGGTAAAAGAATTTCCTGCAGGGCGACTTCGGTTCCGATTACAACCACAATTCCAAGTACAATGGAGGAAACGGTGAGCCAGGTCTGTTTTTGAAGGAGAAAAATGGCAATGATCAAAATAACAGCAGCGACAGCGCCGAACCAGACATTAATAATGGAAAAATAACCGATCAATGCAGGGGATATGATAAAGAGCGAAAGGCCGTAGGGAAGACCGGACCAGAACAGAACCACCGGTACCAGCGCAGCGATCACAAGTGCCGTTCCGGTATCGTTTTGTAAAAGAACCAATGTGGCGGGAACCAGGATGATTGCCACGGTTGTAAGTGCCGTTTTTACATTGCCGACACTCATATTGCGTTTATGGGTGAGATAATTGGCAACGGCCAGCACCGTGGCCAGTTTCATGTACTCACTGATCTGCAGCCTTAAGCCAAAAATGGAGAGCCAGCTTCGCCCGCCACGTACCTCGATTCCGGCAAAAATGGTAACCACCGCCAGAATGAGACAAAGTCCATAAAAAAGATAGGATACGCCCTGAAAGGTTCTGGGAGAGGTGAACTGTATCGCAATAAGTACAACCACAGAGAGGGATATCCACATGAGCTGCCGGCTGAAGTTATCCTGGATGTAGGACTCCAGAAACTCAGAAACAGGGCCCTGAGTGGCGCTATAGATACCAATCAAACCGATGGTTGATAAACCTATCCATATAAAGAGGACCGGCCAGCTAAATTCTCTTGAATCAATCATTAGCACTCTCCTCACTGTCGTCATCATCATCATCTTCATCCCGGGGGACAAAGTTCAGTACATAATTCAATACATATTCACGGCTGATCTCTCCCTGCAGATATTGTTCAATAAGGAGTGAGGCTACGGGGGCAGCAGAAATAGATCCATATCCGGAGTTTTCCGTCAGTACAGCTACGGCTATTTGTGGATTATCGGCGGGAGCCAGTGCGATAAACCATCCGTGATTTCGACCCCTTGGGTTTTGTGCGGTTCCTGTCTTCCCAAGCACTTCAATGTCTTCCAGATTCGCATAAAAACGACCGCTTCCCACTGTAACGGCTCCCCGCATTCCTCGCCGGATCACATCCAGATACTGCGGACGAACCCATTCAATGTGTTCCAGCTGCGGCTCGGTTCTGCTGGTTTGTCCGTCGGGGTATCGAATTTCGGATACTACATGCGGCTGAACACGATACCCTCCATTGCCGATAGACGACACTGCAACAGCCATTTGCAGCGGTGATGCTGAGACCATGCCCTGACCAATTCCAAGACTGATCAGGTCACCAATTCCCCAGTTTCTTTCACCAAAATTTCGGTTCATATAGGTGCTGTCGGGAATGATACCCGGAGCTTCGAATGGCAGATCCACCTGGTTTCTGGGGCCAATTCCAAAATCACGTATCAGATCAGCCCATTCATTCAATCGTCCATTGGTTGCGATTTGATCCATCATCCAGAAGAAATAGGTATTACTGGAGAAACTGATGGCACGTTCGAGGTCATAGTCACCCGGCTCTGCGGTATCTCCGTAGGCCCGTCCACGGAAGTAGGCTCCGCTATTGTAAATAGTGGTTCGGGGAGTAATAATGCCCATATGAAGCCCCGCCATGGCCATGAAGGGCTTGAATGTTGAACCGGGTGGTTCCCTGGACGATATTGCCCGATTAAAGAGAGGGGTCATTGGGTCAGAATTGATATTTTCCCAGTATTCCAGATCCGTACGGCCCGCCAGTTTGGATATATCATACTGTGGTGCACTGACCATCGCCAGAATTCCGCCGGTATTTGGATCCATGGCAACGACACCGCCCGATTTTCCTTCCATTAACCGTTCGGCCAGTTCCTGCAGGGGAGCGTCGATGGTTGTAATCAGGTTGGCCCCTTTAATCGGTGAAACATCCATCTCGCCATTATTATAGGGCCCCAGACTTTGTCCATAGGCATTCACGCGGACGTAATCGCTACCCAGTTCTCCGCGCAGGAAGTCTTCATACACCATTTCAATTCCGCTCTTCCCAATTTTATCACCCAGCCGAAGATGCTCGGATTCCTCATACTCTTCCTGGGTTGCTTCCCTCAGATATCCCAGAAGATGCGGGGCTTTCAGATCGAGGGGGTAATTTCGTTTGCTTTCAATTTGATGCCCAATACCCGGAAGCTGCCAAAGGTTTTCCTGTACTGCTGAAAACACTTCGAACGAAACCTCTGTAAACAGGCGTGAAGTGCGGTGCCATGAATATTGTTGAGCTTCAATAACACGCTCTCTTACAATCTCTTCATCCATTTCCAGGATTTCGGCGAGAGTCGGGATATTCTCCATCTCAAAGTTGGCAGGACTTATTGTAATGGAGTAAATAGGCTGATTATCAACCATGATGGTTCCATTCCGGTCCAGAATCAGCCCGCGGGCGGGGTGTACCATTTCCAGCCGGAGAGAGTTCTGCATGCTGAGCGGTGAATATTCCTCATAGTCCATTATCTGGAGCTGGAATATTCTGCCAAACATAACCGTGCAGCCTATCAATACAACGGCCTGCAGTATCCGGATGGATGTTTTAAGATTGTTGGGGTTTCTGCCTCTCATGGGGTATTCTTAGCAGGAAATCTATTCTAAGATTGATCGCGTACCAGGTGAAGAAAACTTCCCAGTACGGCTGTATAAAACGAACTTAAAAACAGTAATGTCCAGAAAACATAGCTGGATGCGTAAGTCTCGGAAAAAAACGAAACGCCCAGAAATACCAGATTGTGTACAAATGCGGCACCCAGCACGATCAGGAATATTTGCCAGAAGATAAATCTGTTTTCAGAAATACGATTCAGATAACCGTGTAGTATAAAAACCAGCAATGTTTTTGAGAACATATTAAGCCCCCACAAATCCGACATGCCATCCTGAAGAAAACCGAAGAATGCCGCAAAAAGGAGACTTTCAGTTTTTGAACGTTTTGTACACATCCAAAGTATGAATACCAGGATCAGGTCGGCTTCTGCTCCGAAAATCTGAAGGTTTCTGAACAAAACGATCTGAAGCAGGACCATTCCGAGTCCAAGAAATAGAATGCGCAGGTTTTCTGATCGGATCAAAACAGTTCCCTCTGTTCATTTTGCAGTTCGAGAATGGTTGAATCCGACTCAAATGCGACTACGAATCCTTCTGACAACGTCCAAAGGTCGGCAAAAGCGCGGAGGGTAATATTCTGGGTTTCTATTCCATCTCCGGGTTCCACTCTGATCACTTCACCGATGGGTATTCCGCCGGGAAATTGATTGCTGAAACCCGATGTTTGAACAATTTGTCCGCTATCCACGGGTATGGTCTGGGGTACATACTGGAGTATAAGTTCATCGGGGGCGGCTTCCGGCCAGGACACAATTCCATATGCGCGTGATTCCTGGATCTGTGCACTCACCCGGAACATGGAATTCGCATATGGCAGAACCTGGGAGTAACTGTCAGCCGTGACAATTACCTGGCCAATCAGTCCGTCAGAGTTAGTGACAGGCATACCCACTTTGACTCCGTCATTCGTGCCTGCGTTTATGGTAAGGGCGTTATTTACGCCCCTTAAATCTTTGGCCACGATACGGACAGGGATCAAATTCAGTTCGCTTGATTCCCTGAGATTGAGCAGGTCACGCAGAATCTGATTTTGCTGACCTACAGAACGCAGCCTGCTCAGTTCATCCTGTAAAATTACGTTTTGACGCTGCAGATAGGTATTGGTAGCAATAGCCTGGCGATAAATCCGGATATTGGACAGCGGCTGTTCAAGATAGCTGAGAACGACAATGGACGCTTTTCTCGCATTCTGAAGACCGCCCTCGTGGCGGCTGACCATCAGGGCAATCGCAAAGATCAGCAGAATTGCCGTAATGATATAATCCCGTGCATCAGCTAGGCGTTGCATTCAAAGGGGTGCAAGGTTATGAAATTACACTTCGATAGTAGTCGATATCTTCAAGAATGGCTCCGGTACCGCGTACCACAGCCGTGAGCGGATCCTCAGCAATGTGTACCGGGAGATCGGTCGTCTCCATGATGAGCTTGTCGAGGTTTTTCAGGAGTGCTCCACCGCCTGTTAGCATGATTCCTCTGTCGAGAATATCAGCCGACAGTTCAGGCGGTGTTTGTTCCAGAGATTTGGTGATCGCTTCAACAATGGTGTTGACAGACTCTGAAATGGCTTCCCTGACATCTTTGGAGGTTACCTGACGGGTTCGTGGTACGCCGTTTACAAGGTCACGTCCTTTGGTTACCATTTCAAGTTCTTCATCCAATGGTGCTGCTGAGCCGATCTCACATTTAATTCTTTCTGCTGTACGCTCGCCAATCAGAAGGTTGTGATTGCGGCGGAAGTAGCTGATGATATCTTCATTCAGTTCATCCCCACCCAGCCTCACGGATTGTGCATAAACAATACCGGATAAAGCGATCACAGCAATTTCAGTTGTACCGCCGCCAATGTCGACAATCATATTGCCCACGGGCTCATGTACATTGAGCCCGATACCAATGGCTGCTGCCATCGGTTCATCCACCAGGTAAACTTCTTTCGCACCCGCATGTTCGGCGCTGTCCCGTACAGCCCGCCGTTCCACTTCGGTAATCCCGCTGGGTACACAGACAACCATTTGCCGGGTAGTGGAGTACCATTTCATCTTTACTTTTTTGATCATGCCGCGAATCATCTGTTCGGCAACCTCAAAATCGGCAATCACACCATCGCGCAAAGGACGGACGGTTCGGATATTTTTGTGAGTTTTCTCATGCATCAGGCGGGCTTCGTGTCCCGTTGCTACGGGTTCTGCCTGATTGTTGAGGGCAACAATGGAGGGTTCATTCAGTACGATGCCCTGATCGCGTGCATAAATCAATGTGTTTGCAGTTCCCAGATCGATGGCTATATCAGTGTACAAAAAATCAAACAGGCCCTTTTTCGTCTGATTTTTTGATGGTTTTTTCTTGGTAAGGGTATAGGTGTCAGACATCAAAATGAGATACTTTTTAAATTATTTTTTGGGGCAACAAGAAAAAATAAGAGTTTGATGGCCTATTTGCGAATCACATATGCAAAAATACTTCAGAATCAGATCAGTGACGAAAATGGCGCATCCCTGTAAATATCATAGCCATATTATGACTGTTCGCTGCTTCTATCACTTCATCATCCCTGATACTACCTCCCGGCTGGATAACGGCTGTAGCACCGGCCTCTGCAGCTGCCGTCACGCCATCAGAAAACGGAAAAAATGCATCAGATGCAATTACGCAGCCATCTGTAGATAATCCCTCTTTGCCTGCTTTTCGAAGAGCAATTTCAGAACTGTCAACCCGGCTGGTCTGTCCGGTTCCTATTCCAAGGGTTTGCCCGTTCCTGGCATAAACGATGGCGTTCGATTTCACATGCTTCACTATTTTCCATGCAAAGATTAAATCGCTGAGCTCCTGTTCGCTGGGTTTGCGCGCCGTAACGGATTTGGCCTCATTCATTTGAATACTTTTCCAGTCTGTTTCCTGCAGCAATGCTCCGCCAAAAATGGTATTTACCCGCAGTCCAGAATCATCTGCAGAGGGAAGCTTTTTAATTTTGACCAGCCTCCTGTTCTTCTTTTGAGAGAGGAAGTCCGTCACCTCATCATCAAACTCCGGGGCCAGGATGATTTCGGTAAATATTTCATCTATTGCGCATGCAGTATCCATGTCCAGCGCTTTATTCACAATGACAATCCCTCCGAACGGGGATACGGTATCCGTAGCAAATGCTTTTTGGTACGATTCTGCAAGAGTATCGGCAGTTGCCACTCCGCATGGAACTGTATGTTTAAAAATGGCAGTTGTCGGCTTTCCATCCCTGAATTCAGAGATCAGCCGCAGAGCACTGTCAATATCGAGATAATTGTTATAGCTCAGCTGTTTGCCGTGAAAGCATTCGATATACTCGTTCTGCATTCCATAAACGGCTGCTTTTTGATGTGGGTTCTCACCATAGCGCAGCTCAGCATTCTTGGGTATTGAAATGGATAAAAAGTCAGGAAGAGGCTGCTCATCGATCTCGTTGAAATAGTTGCTGATTGCTGAATCATAATCAGCGGTATGCTGAAATGCTTCTCGGGCGAGTTTTCTTCTGGTAGTGAAAGAAACAGCTCCTTTTTCCTGAATCTCAGAAGAGAAACCGCTGTATTGGCGCGGATCGGTCAGCACGCAAACATGGGCAAAGTTCTTTGCTGCCGCACGAATCATGGTGGGTCCGCCGATATCAATATTCTCAGTCGCAATCGCTGTGGTCACCGAATCGGATTTGACGGTTTCTTTAAACGGATAAAGATTTACCACAACAAGCTCTATCGGATTGATTTCCAGCTTATTAAGCTCATCCATGTCCGGTTTGTGGCTTGATCGTGCAAGAATTCCGCCATGAATGTTAGGATGAAGGGTTTTTACCCGCCCGTCAAGACATTCGGGAAATTCCGTTATCTCACTTACATCCTTAACCGGAATGCCCGCTTCCCTGATTTTGGCTGCGGTACCGCCGGTACTGATGAGCTCCACGCCCTGTTCATGAAGGTTTTTGGCAAGTTCAAGGATTCCGCTTTTGTCAGAAACGGATAGCAGTGCCCTGTTAATTTTTAATGGAGTTTCAGGTAAGGTCGACAGAGGTTTTAAAGCCACGGTTTAGTCAGAATTTGAATTGAGAAGTTCATTGATAACTGCAGGCAGGAGCTCATGTTCTTTTTCCAGAACCCGCTTCGAAAGGGATTCAACAGTATCGTCTGCGAGGACGGGAACGCGCACCTGCCGTATAATACTGCCCTGATCATACTGTTCATTCACAAAATGTACGGTACATCCGCTCTCACGTTCTCCGGCTTCCAAAACGGCGGAATGAACTTTGGACCCGTAATATCCTTTGCCTCCAAATTTTGGAAGTAGGGAAGGGTGGATGTTGATCATCTTCCGATCGAATTCCTTCACTACAGAGTCGGGAATCTTTTTCAGATAACCCGCAAGCACGATGAGATCGGGTTTCCAGTCTGCGAGTTTCCCGGTTATTTGTTGATCTGCTTGTTCACCCGAAGCTGACGAATCCAATATTTCCACGGGGATTCCGGCTTTTTCAGCTCTTTCGATAGCCTGTATTCCGGGTTTGCCGGCAATCAGGCCCGCAATGATGGCGTCCTTAATCTGTCCGGCTTCAATGGCATCAATAATTGCCTGAAAATTGCTCCCGGATCCGGAAGCAAAAACCACGATATGTTTCACGCTTCGGTACTGTTAGAAATGAGCTGGTGATGCAGCTGAAATAGGCTGCTCTGCCTGGTTGATTGCGGGTACAAAGATAGATAAAAGATCTACATTATTCAGGCTGATTTGTACTCCCGGATGATGCTCTTTCCTGATTCACCGGGGCCAGCTGTGATCCGCTTTTTCTAAATACGAAGTAGTTATTGAAACTCCAGATAAACTGTTTGATCGTAATTTTTATGATGGTAGCAATGGGAATGGCAACCAGCATACCGAGTATTCCGGCTGTTTGTGCCCCAATAAGAATGATGAAGAGAATTGCCACCGGATGGATATCTGCCGATTTTGAAAAGATTAGCGGCTGGAAAACCAGGTTGTCCAGCACCTGTGCGGTAAATACGGCAAGTATACACGGTATCACCAGAGTAAAATCACCCGTTTCGATAATTGCGATCACTATGGAAAGGATGTAACCGATAATGGGTCCGAAGTAAGGGATGGAATTTGCTACTCCGATTGTGATGCCCACAGAGACCGCATTGTTCAAGCCGGCCACGGTAAGTGCAATCCAGGAGACAATACCCACCAGGGAGCATTGGATGGTTACGCTCCGAAAATAGTATCCCAGTCTGGTTTCAATTTTGTCAACCAGGCTGAGTGTGGTTTCAAAGTATTTATTGGGTACAAGACTCAGGATGTCACGGCGTATGCGGTAACCATCCTTCAAAAAGAAAAACGTTGCAAAGGGAATGACCAGGAATGCAGCAAACAGGTTGGTGAAGATGCCAATCATATTCCCGAGAAGATCCTGTAAACGTCCCATATTGAAGAAATTTTCAGCGAGCATAGTAATATTGTCCCTCAGATAACCCTCCGGTATGAATTCGAAATTCTCACGGATCAGGGTTTCAATCTGAGTAGCTACAAATATTAACGTATCCACATTGAGCTGACGGGTAAGTCCCGCCATCTGATTGGCGATGATTGGGATGACACTGGTAGAGATCCAAACAATAATGAGGATTACGGAAGCCAGGGTCATGGTGATGGCAAACGTTCGGTTCATACCGGCAGCCTGCATGCGATTCACAACAGGGTCCAGCATATAGCTGAGCAGCATCGCTATGACAGCATAGGCAACCAGATTACTGAAATTGTAAGCAATCAGGCTAAGTACGACGATTGCAAGGATTGCAATGATCGTCTTTACAACTTTTTCGAGGGTAATATTATTTAACATCAAACTCGCTTTGGGTCTCCTCAAGAGCTTTCCGGATATCCGGGCTGCGGAAGCCTTTTCCGGCAAGGTAGCGATACATCTTCTGTTTTCGTTTATAAGTATCGGTTTCCCTCAGAAAATGCTTTTTTCGCTTGAGAAGTAAATCTACACAAATCCCTTGTTGCTCCAAATTATCAGTGAGATTTCTCGTGACTTTTTGAGCGATCTTTCTATCCACACCCTTCCGCATCAGTGCTGTACGGATCTTTACAGGTCCCCATTGCTTGAATTCCATCTTGTCAGCAGCAAACTTTTCTGCAAACCTGAGGTCATCCAGAAGCCCCTCCTCGCTTAACCGGGATAGAACTTCGTCTGCAAGATCAGCATCCAGTCCTTTTCTGACAATTTTTAGCCGTAGCTCATCGGATGCATGATCTCTCCTGGAGAGATATCGATAACATGCCTCTTTGATTGCATGAAATTCCTCATCCCGGTGAATAAGCTTCAGAGTATCCTGAGTAAGCAGGTCACCTTTCTTGATCTTGTGACGGAGCAGTGTGTCACCGGAGAGTCCAATCAGAAATGTGTCTTCATGAAATAGAGATACCCGATCACTTCGCTTTTTTTGCGGAGTGATGGATGTGATTCTGAGGGGCAGAATCTCAATTAGTTTTTGAAGTTTTTCGTCATTCATGGAATATCTGAATGGAATGGGGAAGGGTAATGATGTACAAGACTATTAATCTAAACAATTCAGGCCGGGAACTGGGCGTGCTCACCGGCCTGATTGTTCTCAAAAAAAAGGAAGTGCGGGGATGATGATGTTATTCCTCAACATCTGCAGGCACTTTTTCTTTTTCTTTCTCTTGTTCTTTGGACTCTTCTAAATTCGGCATCAGTTTTTCCCTGACGGATGATTCAATCTTGGCCGTCAGTTCTTCATCCTCTTCAAGGAACTGCATCGCTGCATCGGTTCCCTGTCCGATCGGTTCACCATCATACCGATACCAGCTTCCCCTTTTTTCAATGATATCGTACTCCACGGCAAGGTCCAGGATTTCCGAAATTCTGGAGATTCCTTTTCCGTAAAGAATATTAAACTCGACCACTTTGAAGGGCGGAGCTACTTTGTTTTTCACGATCTTTACTTTGGTACGGTTTCCGAGAACTTCGTCCCCTTTCTTGATGGAACCGATACGGCGAATATCAATACGAACCGATGAGTAAAATTTGAGAGCGCGGCCACCTGTAGTCGTTTCCGGATTACCGAACATGACCCCGATTTTCTCACGAACCTGGTTGATGAACACACAGGAAGTTCGGGTCTTGTTGACAACACCGGTAATTTTTCTCATAGCCTGTGACATCAGTCTGGCCTGGAGCCCCATATGAGAGTCGCCCATTTCGCCTTCCAGTTCTGCGCGAGGTACCAGGGCTGCTACTGAGTCCACAACAATTACATCAAGTGCACCTGAACGTATCAGTGTTTCCGTAATTTCAAGGGCTTGCTCGCCGCTATCCGGCTGTGATACCAGCAATTCATCGGTATTGATTCCCAGGGCGCGGGCGTATTTGGGATCAAAGGCGTGTTCCGCATCAATGAAAGCCGCATATCCGCCTGATTTCTGAGCCTGGGCAATGATTTGAAGCGCAAGTGTGGTCTTACCGCTGGCCTCAGGACCGTAGATTTCCGTAATCCTTCCGCGGGGGATGCCATTTACGCCCAGGGCATAATCGACCATAATAGAGCCGGTGGAGATGGTTGCTACCTGTTTTGCAGCCTGATCACCCAGCCTCATTACGGTGCCCTTTCCGTGCTGTTTTTCGATTTGTCCGATGGCAATGTCGATTGCCTTTTTACGCTCGTCGTTGGAAGATGCCATGTTGAATTGCTATTGGTTAATAAGTTCGTTGATGATCAAATGTAAGTACGCGGAGTGTCAGCATTATGTCACCCCTCAAATAAGCAGCCCGGAAGGAATAATCTTGCCTGACTGAATATATGTTCAATATATGTATGATCCAAAAAAGGACAATCCCTTACAAAATTTTTTTCGGGGAGGCACTGCATTCTTATAAGATGCCGGCCGTAACAAAAAGATTAATGCAAAAGAGGCCGATCACAGCAGAATGGAAGATAGTTACCAAAAGTGAAGATAGTGTATAGAGTGATGTTTTTCTGACTGGAAATAATTCTAAATGTAACCTGTGAAGCTCTTTGGAATGGTTTTCTTTTTACCGCGGAGGCGCAGAGAGCGCTATGTGTAAGGTGCAGGGGTACAGGGTAGCAAACATCAGATAACTCTATCTATCGGTTGTTCGGCTACTCATTATCCTCCTCCGCACCCTTTGCGCCTCTGCGGTGAATCACTCCCACACCGTAGGGTCCCAACCTTCCATGTCGCGGTCATTTACTGCAACCACGGTAACGGGTTTGGACAGATCTGCTCGCCTCAGCAGCGTCTGTGTATTCTCCACGACCTCTGAATGCTGATTTCCCATCATGTCTGTGTAGCTCACAATATAATGGTCGATATCGCTCTCCGGATT
>JAWVZW010000007.1:0-16866 GCA_033721975.1 Balneolaceae bacterium | reverse complement strand
GCATGGGTACAGAAATCCGGATCATGAACGAAAAGTCGCCCATGTTCTTCGCGATTTGGGTGTGAAACATATTTCGCTCTCTTCGGACTTAAGCTCTTCCATCAGCATCGTACCGCGAGCCGTTACGGCCGATATCAACGCCTTTCTTTCACCCGTTATGGAGTCCTATCTGAATCACATTTCTGAAACCGTAGGCAGTGATTCGCTCCGGGTTATGACCAGTGCGGGGAATCTTGCCGCATCCAATACATACAAGCCGGTAGATGGCCTTCTAAGCGGTCCTGCGGGAGGAGTTATCGGCGCAGCTGCAATCGGGAGGCGGAACGGATATCAAAAAATTATTTCATTTGATATGGGTGGAACCAGTACCGATGTGTCAAGATATGACGGTGAAGCCGATCAGATTTATGAGCATAAGGTAGGGGATGCGATCCTGGCTGCACCGGCAGTGGATATAGAAACGGTAGCTGCGGGAGGTGGGTCCGTATGCGGCTATGATGGAATCAGTTTAACAGTTGGCCCTGAAAGCGCGGGAGCAGAACCGGGCCCGGCATGCTATGGTCTAGGCGGGCCTTTGACCATCACGGATGTGAATTTGTTATCCGGCCGGCTGCATCCGGATAATTTCAGAATATCTATACAGCTGGAAAAGGCGGAACGTGCACTCGAGAGCATTATGGAAAAAATAAATTCAAATCGCGAAAAGCCTCTGTCCCGTGATGAAGTATTAATCGGATATCGGGAAATTGCCAATGAACGCATGGCCCAGGCTATTCGGACAATCTCAATTCAAAAGGGTTTTGATCCTACGGAATATACCATGGTGTCCTTTGGAGGAGCCGGTGCGCAACATGCACTGGCCGTAGCGGGAAAACTTGGCATTCGTTCAATTCTGGTTCCTGCAGATGCCGGTCTGCTTAGCGCTTATGGTCTGAATAAAGCATTGAGAGAAGAGATTGCTTTAAATCAAATGCTAAAGCCTTTGGATCAATGTGAATCAGAATTAGATGAAAAGTTCAGAAAGCTGGAAAAGGAAGCGCAAAAGCGTCTGTCCCTTCAGGGTGTCGGAGAAGTGGATATGCAGACCTTTCACAGATGGATTTTTCTTCGATTATCCGGTCAGGACAGTTCCATTGAAGTAGAATGGGACTCAAATGCCGGCCAAAAAATTGCTGAAGATTTTGAAGCAGCATACAGGAACCAATTTGGTCACTGGCCGGAAAATCGCCGGATCGAAGTGGAAGCACTGCGGGTCGTTGTGAGGGAACGGGATAAGACGGATAAGAATGGTGTTTCAGACTTTAAGCAATCAGACATAGCTGAATCTGAAAGTGATGATTCTGAGTCTCAGGTTGAATCAAAACAAGGGTATAGAGTATATAAAAACAAAAATCTTAAATCGGGTGATGAAATTACGGGTCCGTCTCTGATTCTCGATCCATACAGTACGCTGGTAGTGGATGAAGGGTGGAAAGCATCTCTTCAAAACGATAGAACCTGGCTTATTACGGCTCAGGATTCCCGTAAAACGAGCGGAAATTCCGGTAATGAACATTCGCATGAGGTGAATCTGCAGCTTTATACCAACCGTTTCAGGTCCGTTGCTGAACAAATGGGCGAAATGCTGCGCAAAACATCACTTTCCGTTAATGTAAAAGAGCGCCTGGATTACTCTTGTGCTCTGCTCGACCGTGACGGTTACCTGGTGGTGAATGCTCCGCATATACCGGTTCATCTGGGAGCCATGGGCACCTGCGTACGATCCCTGATTGATCAGCTGGAATCAGGCTCAAATCCATTTCTGAATGATGAACAATTCAAAGGGCCGTTTGAGGAGGGGGATGTGATTATCACAAACCATCCGGGTTCCGGTGGTTCTCATCTGCCGGATGTAACAATCGTTACCCCGGTATTTTTTGAGGGAGAGAGAATTGGATTCGTAGCCAGCAGGGCTCATCATTCTGAAATCGGGGGAAAGCGTCCGGGCTCCATGCCGCCGGATGCTCAGAATCTTGAAGAAGAGGGTGTTGTGATTCCTCCCGCATTTCTGGCTCGAAAAGGAAAATTTTTCTGGGATGAGATTCGCGGACTTTTGCAAAACAGCAAGTGGCCGAGCCGGGCTCTGGATGAAAATCTCGCTGACATTGAGGCGTCCGTTGCTGCCAATCATAAGGGCGTGAATGAACTTAGGAAATTAGCTGAATCGCATGGAAGCAGGGAGCTGATACACTATATGAAAAAAATAAAGGAGTATGCTTCTCTGCGGATGAAACACGCATTGAGCATGCTTGACGACGGCTCTTATCATGCAGAAGAAACGCTTGACGATGGTTCAGTGCTAAAAGTGAGCTGTACATTAAAGGGGAGTCATCTTACCGTTGATTTTACCGGAACATCGGATGTATCCCAGGGAAATCTGAATGCCAATCCCTCCATTGTAAACAGCGTACTCATGTATGTGCTGCGGCTCATTATCAACGAACCGCTCCCTCTCAATGATGGCCTATTAGAACCCATTGAGATAGTTTTGCCGGAAGGCATACTAAATCCGGATTTTTCAGGCGAGCCGTCGGAATGTCCGGCTGTTGTAGGCGGCAATACAGAGACCAGCCAGCGGCTTACGGATACCTTGCTGAAAGCGTTCAGCATGAGTGCGTGCAGCTATGGTACGATGAACAATGTGCTTTTTGGTGATGGCACTTTTGGGTATTACGAAACAGTTGCCGGTGGTACCGGGGCCGGAAAGGGATTTAACGGAGCAGATGCTGTTCATCAGCATATGACCAATACACGGGCCGCGGACCCGGAAATTCTGGAACATCGGTATCCGGTAAGGCTGGAGAGGTATGAAATAAGGAAAGATTCAGGAGGAAAGGGTACGTGGAAAGGCGGTGACGGGATTATTCGGGAGCTAACATTTTTGAAACCGGTAAGTCTGTCTGTGTTGACCCAGCATCGGAATGTGGCTCCCTATGGTCTGAATGGCGGTGAGCCCGGAACCAAAGGGTTGCAATATATCATTCGTGCCGGAGGGAAAAAGTCTGAACTTAACTGGCGCGATGGTGCAGAAATTGAGGAAGGCGACCGTTTCATTTTAGAGACACCCGGCGGGGGAGGATTTGGGTCAAATGAAGAACCTTAAAGCTGATTCAGCAAAGCATAATTAGCTGACACAGGGGTACCATTTAATCTGGAAAGTCGGGTATTGGAATTCTCATTCTGCGCATCAAAGATTCGTTTTCATCAAAAAATTCAGCGATTTGATGACTATCAACACCGAACGAAATCCCATAATTGATACGTGAAGTCTGCTGTATAACCGGTGTACCTGTAAATGGGCGACCCAGACTGAATTCATTCTCATTCCGATAATCCGGTCCCAGATAAAACTCATTCTCGGCAGAAGTTGATGTCAGTATACCCATCCAATCCAGTCCGCTTCCATCGGTACGAACAGCAAAAATAGGTCCGCCGCTGAAACCTCGGTTGAAGATGGCATCAACTGCAAAGCTTCTTCGGCTGTTTCCATCCTGTTTACTGATCATGCCGCTCGTTACCATCCGGACACCTCTCGGGAATCCAAGAGCATAAATTCGGTCTGTCCAGTCCAGATCATCAAAATTGCCGGGTTCGATATCCAGAGGCAGAAGCCCCGGATCACCATCAGGTCCCCATCGATAGATTAAAACGGCAAGATCACGTACCGGATCATTTGCCAGAATTTCAAATTCAAATACTCCGGTGCTTCCGTAGAAGTAATGACTGACTGACTCTTTGATGGAGACTGCTTCTAAAGGTTGATCACTTTCAGATAAATGACTCGATCCCGGCACGTAATGAAAGATAGTGTCCGGGAAAGTGACTACATGAGAAGCCGTAAACAGAGAACTATGCCCATTGTCGTTCGAAAGGATAGTAGCTGTGCCGCCATTGGAATGAGATTCGATAATGCTTTGTGCAGCCAGTGAGTCCATGTCTGATACAAATATTTTTGATTTTTCGGGCAAAGAATCACCTTGGAACCGATAGGTTCGGTATGTGACTGTGTTTTGTAGCCTGACTACAGATTCGAGCCCTCTCTTTATCTGATTCCGGATCAGATCCGACCCGCTATCGCTGAGATAGGTTTGATTTGTGCCATCATCATGAAAGGGAACCCGGGTTACCTTCTGGGTTGAGCAACCAATCAGACTACCCATGAATATACCTGCAAAAAGAATCGAGGGGAATATCCTGTAGTTGTATTTGGTTTTATCCGATCCTAGCACGTTATTCAAGATTATGATTCAGCGAGCCTGATCCCATAAAAAAGACGAATCGCAGGCAGAAGATATACCCGGTTCCGGGAATGAGTGCCTTAACTCGTTTATTTCATATTTTTTTCGAATAATAATCAGAAACCAGCAAAGAATTTTAAAAACCGGAAATCACCTGAAAGAACGATTATTGCATATCCTTTTCTGGTCCGTTATCTCGGCTGCTTTCATTGGTCCCGGTACGGTTACCACAGCTGCCTCTTCAGGTGCCGGTTATGGTTATTCACTGATCTGGGCTCTTATTTTTTCAACCCTGGCATGTTACATCCTGCAGGAAACATCCACTCGAATTACGGTCGTTTCGGGAAAAAATCTGGGACAGGCCATGAAATCCGTTTATGGAAAATCGGTTCCGGGAAAATTTCTGATTTTTCTCTCACTTGCTGCCATACTTATCGGCTGTGCAGCCTTTGAAGCCGGCAATATCCTGGGAGCAGCCACAGGAATAGTTCTTGTTTTTCCCGATCTGCCAAACAGCTCCATCATTGCCGCAATCGGGTTGATTGCCGGAGGCCTGTTATGGAAGGGATCGATACGTCAAATTGCGCTTGTGCTGGGAGTGATAGTGGCATTTCTGGGAATCTGCTTTCTCATTACAGCCTTTATGGTACCATTTGATTTTCAGGGATTTCTGATAGGAGCATTATTTCCCTCTATTCCCGGCGGATCCGAATTGCTCGTTCTTGGATTGATTGGCACTACCGTTGTGCCGTACAATCTGTTTCTCGGATCCGGAATGAAGCATAGTCAGACGACAAAAGAGATGAAGGTGAGCCTGTTTATTGCCATTGGGCTCGGTGGGCTTATTTCTATTGCTGTACTGATGACCGGAACGGCCATAGCCGGAACGTTTACATTTGAAGCACTTGCGGCAGAACTGAACCGGCTGATCGGTCCGATCGGACCTTGGCTTCTGGGGTTGGGCCTTTTTGGGGCAGGACTCAGCTCCACATTAACCGCTGCACTTGCCGGAGCTATTACGGCATCATCCATATTGGGAAAATCCACTATGGAGGATGCATGGTCGCAAAACGGATCCGGATTTCGTGTCGTATGGGGTGGTATCCTGTTAACAGGAATGATCTTTGGACTGCTGGAAGTGCAGCCTGTACCCGCTATCATACTGGCTCAGGCTCTCAACGGTATTTTTCTGCCACTTATCGCAATAGTTTTATTTCTCCTGATCAATAACACAGACCTGGTTAAGGTCGATCATCAAAATGGTGCACTCTACAATGTTTTGACGGCTGTAGTTGTCTATTTAACCTTTTTGATAGGATGTACCAACCTGATGAGGGTTTACACATCCATAAGCGGTACGGATACTCCGGGTCAAATCTGGATCGTGGTCATTTCCTTTATTCTGTTTCTGATCGTGTGCGGACCGGTAATTCGAAAGATTACGATTACCAGACCCTAAACGAAATCTTAACGTGTTTGTTTATAAAAGGGCACGGATCAGGCTGAAAAAGATGCCCTGAATCCGTATACTCAAGGCCTTTTTAGAACCAATTATTATCTCATGTTTTCGCCCGTCCTTATTGAAAAATTCAGGGATCTGGAAACCCCATTCTACTACTACGATCTCGATTTACTGAGGAAAACTCTTCAGGAGGTTAAGAATCATGGAATTGACAGGGGATTTCATGTCCATTACGCGATCAAGGCAAATTTTCACGTAGAGCTGTTAAATGTGATTCGGGAGTACGGCCTCGGAATTGACTGTGTTAGCGGACCGGAGATAGAACGTGCAATAGAATCAGGTTTTCGCCCGGATCAGATTGCCTTTGCCGGAGTGGGAAAAACGGATAAGGAGATTCGAACGGGTCTGCAGTACGACATCTATTCGTTCAATTGCGAATCGCTTCAGGAACTTGAGGTGCTGAATCAGCTGGCGGGAGAGGAAGATCGTACAGCCAATGTTTCGATACGCCTGAATCCCAATGTGGAAGCCAAAACGCACAAATACATTACCACGGGACTCAGTGAAAATAAGTTTGGGATACGAATGGAGAATCTTCCTGAATTTTTTGCCGCATTCCCAAACCTGAATCATTTGAAGCTGACAGGAATTCATTTTCATATCGGATCCCAGATTACCTCTCTGAAACCGTTTTATGATCTCTGCGAAAAAATTGAAAATGTTCAGCAGATCTTTGAAAGAGAAGGACACCATCTTCAGCACATTAATGCAGGCGGCGGACTGGGTATCAATTATGAAAAACCTGACGAGGATCCGATACCGGATTTTAAGGCATTTTTCAAGGTTTTTGAAGAGAATCTGAATCTTCGTGAAGGTCAGGAACTTCATTTTGAGCTCGGCAGAAGTATTGTGGGACAGTGCGGAAGCCTGATTTCGAAAGTGCTGTACATCAAAGAAGGAATACAAACCAATTTTGCCGTACTCGATGCAGGAATGACCGAGCTGATCCGTCCGGCTCTCTACCAGGCCAAACACCGGGTTGATCCCCTAACATCAGACGGGCCTCCTGTAGTCTATGATGTGGTAGGTCCCATATGCGAAACTTCTGATACATTCAGAAAAGGTATAACCGTTTCCGAACTGAAACGCGGTGACCTGGTGGCAATACGAAGCTCAGGAGCTTATGGAGAAGTGATGAGCAGCGGATTCAATTTAAGGGAGAAAGTCAGGGCATACTATTCAGAGGATTTGTTGGAAGAAGAATAATCATTACAACAAGATCCGAACGTCATATTTGAAGATGGGAACCCCTTATTCATCTCATTTGATTTCAAATCTTACCTACACACAAACCGATCATGGCATGGCTGCAAGAATAACGTATGAACTTGCTTCATCCATTCAATGTAGATCTTTACTGGTTTAAAATTTTTGTAAAAAATCCGGAAATGAGGGCAAGTTTGTATAAACGGATCTTTAAATAATATATACATGAAGAAGTTTTTTGGGTAACAAGCTGCCGGGGTATGTGAGTGCTTAATGATTGATATTCAATATTTTAAGGCTGTTTTTAGGGTGGAAAAGCGCTTTTAGCTGTGCATGTATATGAGATGTATATCTTGCGTAACCAGACTTGGGTGATTACTCTCTATTATTAAGGTGACATGAGACTTAGTTGTACATACCAATACAACAACTCGCATACATGTAATTAATTGATAGGGTGTATATGAAAGCAAGATTTTTCATTTTCTCAGTGGTGCTGCTATTTACTGTCACAGGCATCTCTCAAAAAGCATTTTCACAATCTTCAAATATTACAGTAGAGGAGAGTGCAGACGGCTGGAGATTGCTGGTGGACGGTGAAGCAATGATGGTTAACGGTATGAATTGGGATTACTTCCCAATCGGGACCAATTTTGATTATAGTCTCTGGAATCAGTCTCCTGAATTTATCCAGGCAGCTCTGGATAATGAAATGAGCATGCTGAAGGGTATCGGAGTGAATGCCATTCGGGTATATACAGGAATTCCCAGGCAGTGGATTGAATATATCTATGATACGTATGGAATTTATACCATGCTTAATCATTCATTCGGCCGCTATGGGCTGACGATTGACGGTGTATGGTATCCGAACACGGATTATTCAGATCCAAAAGTTATTGATTTGCTTCTGGAAGAGGTGACTCAGCTGGCAGAAGACTACAAGGGAACAAGAGGACTTTTGATGTACCTGCTTGGAAATGAAAATAACTACGGACTCTTCTGGGATGGTGCCGAAACTGAAAATATTCCAGTTGAGGAACGTGTTTCAACAATCAGAGCGCGCCACATGTACAGGCTTTTCAATCAGGGTGCACTCGCTATTAAATCCGTAGACACTACCCGTCCTGTAGCTATGGCCAACGGGGATCTGTTATTTCTGGATCTCATCACAGAGCTGGTGCCGGATATAGACGTATTTGGTGCAAACGTGTACCGGGGTGTATCATTTACGGACCTGTATGCCCGGGTTGCAAATGAGTATGGAAAACCCGTAATGCTTACGGAATTCGGAGCCGATGCTTTTAACGCCAAAACCAATATGGAAGACCAGGTTTGTCAGGCCTATTACTTCCACGGCAACTGGAAAGAGATTTACGGATATGCTGCTGGAATGGGCACCACAGAGAATTCAATTGGTGGCTTTTCATTTCAGTTCAGTGACGGATGGTGGAAAACAGGCCAGACGGTAGAACTGGATATTCACAATACCGAAGCTTCCTGGACGAATGGCGGTTACCAATGCGACTACGTAGAGGGTGAAAACAATATGAATGAGGAGTGGTTCGGGGTCGCCGCAAAAGGACCAACCGACCATCGCGGAATGTATGATCTCTATCCCCGTGCAGCTTACTATGTGCTGCTAGAAGCGCATCAATTTGATCCCTATGCGCCGGGAACTACACTGGCGGACCTTGAAGAGCATTTTTCCAGCATTTCACTCCAGGGGGCACGTCTCCGGGCTCGCAGCGATAAGGCAGCACTCGAAAGCGAACGAAACAGCCTTATCCGGCTGAGCCGGTTTGATGCAGAATTCTCAACGTTCAATACGGGAGGCAGTCTAATTACCACTCCCGAGGAAGCCAATCCCCGAAATCCGGTATATCCAAATCAGCAGGGATTCGACCATATGCAGTCAATCTATGTAGGTGTTGAGGCCAATCCGGCGCCAAACGTTAGAGCTGAGGTTGAGTTCAATGTACTCGGAAATGTGGCCCAGAATCCCATTGATGAGATTTTTTATGAAAATCGGGGACGTCCTGTTTTAGTTGAAGGTGTAAACGACGAGATAACCATCGAATCACTAAATAGAATTCAATTGTACAGGGCCACCTACGACTGGAATCATCAATGGTTCGACCTGACGGGTTTTTATCGAAGCGGCAGATATCACTGGGGCTACGAGGGAGATTTCTTTGGTCTCTACCCGGAAGCTAACTATGGGCCAAATATTGATATCTATAACGGTATTGCTCCTTTTGGATTTGAAATGGAGGGTAAGAAGAGCCTGGATGGCCTTAAACTTGCGTTTGGTCCGGAACTCTGGTGGGGTGCCAACCCGGCCGTACTGGTTAAATATACCCGAAACGTAGCCGATTATCAGGTTACCGGTATCTTTCATGAGGACATTGAAAGACAGTCATCCGCAGTGAGTTCATTTGCCATTCCTCAGCCCAAAACCAGAAGGGTCACGCTCCATGTGGCCAAGGAGTTTGGAAAATTTGGTATTGACGTAGGTGGTATGTGGGGTGGTCAGCCCCTGAACGGAAGAGTCTTTCAGCTCGTGAGGGAGCAGGAAGACGGAAGCCTGCGTGTATTTCAGGATGAAATCAAACCCATGGATAACTGGGGAGGGAAATTAAAAATTACCTACACGGGTGGCCGTTTCAACTGGTATGGCCAGGCAGCTCTTATGGGACTCGTGGCCAGCGGCGGTGCAGATCAAACACAAACTTTTACAGGCTGGAGGCTAAAAGACAGCGGAAGCGGCAATCAGTATAATGCGTTGACTGGCTTCACGTACAGCTTTGGTAATCTCCAGATTGCACCGAATTTCCTCTGGCAGCAGCCGATTGAAGGGCCTATCCCATCTGATGTAGCCGCTCCGGGACGCCCAAGAAATATTATTGATGATCCGTTTGCGGTTCGTTCAAACCGGGAAACATACGCCGGGGAGATTCTTTTTACTTTCGATCCCACACCGGCAACATGGATGTATCAATGGGACAACGATAGTGCTGAAAATGCGGAATTTGCCATTAGTGCTGGTTTCGTTTATCGCCATCTGCCAACCACTCAGGATGCTGCAATCGGTATTTTTCCTGACGGCCGTACAACATTTGCCTTCCCGGGTGCCCCGCCTGCAGAGGATCTGTGGGAAGTGTATGCACGAATCGTATCCAAGCCCACCCGTGACTTCGGCGTGATTGCATTGCTGTACGGAGGTAATGGTCAGGCTAACGGAGATGATGACCGAACCATTTATCGCTATGGTATGGATTTACGAATGGTGTATAAAAAGATAATGCTCAACTCATTTGTGAAGATAGATGACTGGGGGCCGTATGATTACCATCGTGATTTCAACCTTACCTTCCCGCTTCAGCTGATGGCAGATCTGTCTCTGAATCTGAAAGAGCCGGATTGGTGGAGTATGCCTTCTACCAAAATTGGAGTTCGCGGAACATGGCGCTCGCTCAACAGATTTTCACCACGGTATGCTCCGGTTCAGTCTGAGGATGCAAACGGTAATATCATAATAAACCGGGATGTGACCGGTTTTGATAATGGTACTGAATGGGAATTCCGTACTTACGTCCAAATAAGTATTCAATAATCATTTTAAGCGGTCAAAAAGATGGAAAAAGAAACCAAAAAAAATTATCTGAAAATTATCTTTTCCGGTTTTGCTGTAATGCTGGTTTTGTGGGGGTGTGAGCGCAGCGTAAGCAGCTTGGAAGATGCGGAATTTCCTGATAATCCTAATGTGTTTATAGATACGTTCAGTGAAAGCCTGAACTATGCTGTATTTGATGGAGCGGTACCTGAGGCATTTCAGGTTGATGAGGATGAGACGTATGATAACTCCCCATTATCCATGCGTTTTGATGTGCCCGACTTTGGTGATCCGAGAGGGAGCTATGCGGGCGGTGCATTTTTTACCTCGGTGCCAAGAAACCTCAGCGGCTACAACGCTCTGACATTTTGGGCGAAAGGTGATGAATCAACAACCATCGGTGTTCTGGGTCTTGGAATAGATTTAAATCAAAATTTATACCAGGCTGAAGTGAATGATATTCAGGTTTTCAAAAACTGGAGAAAAATAATCATCCCAATACCGGATCCGGAAAAGCTGAGTACCGAGCAAGGGATGTTCTATTATGCATCAGGACCCATCAACCAGGAAGGCTATACTTACTGGCTTGATGAAATGAAATTTGAAAATCTGAGTACACTCGTATTCAGGGCGGCATCCATTATGGATGGGGAAAATGTTACGCAAAATGTACTGCCGGGTACCTCATTTTCTATCACCGGGTTAACCTCCACGCATGGACTGCCCGATGGAACCGACAGAAGGGTTTCTCCATCACCCCATTATTTTAATTTTTCATCTTCTAATGAATCTGTAGCACAGGTGTTACCCAATGGACAGGTAACGGTTGTGGGTGTCGGCGAGGCAACCATTACTGCAACCTTCAGAGGACAGGACGCAGCCGGATCTTACACGGTCTTTTCATCAGACAATCTGGGGGAACCCGAAAATTCAGCTCCCACACCTACTGAAAATGCAGCAAGTGTACTCAGTTTGTTTAGTGATGCTTATGTAGATGTAGCCGTAGATACATGGTTAACGCCATGGTCTGAGCCTCAGGGTTCGATTACGCTTGAGGATATAGAAATCCAGGGCAATCCGACCAAGAAATACAGTAATGTAGCTGCAGCGGGAATTGAGACGACCGGGGCCAACCTGGTGAATGCCTCTTCCATGGACTATTTCCACATTGATCTATGGACTCCAAACATGACGACTGTTCGGATTAAACTGGTGGACTTTGGGCCGAACCGGGAATTTGCCGGCGGGGATGACACAGAGGATGAAATCGAGTTTAATAACCTTGCACAAGGTGAATGGAACAGCCTGAAAATTCCGCTGGATGATTTTACCGGATTACAAAACCGTGATAATATGGCACAATATATTCTGTCCGGTTTGCCGTCCGGTCAGGGTATTCTTTATGTCGACAACGTCTATTTCTCAGCAGAAGGGGGCCAGCCGACAGAACCGACGGCAGCTCCGCCCACACCCACTACACCTGAGATTGAAGTCATATCCATCTTTAGCGAGGCCTATACCGATGTGGCAGGTACCAATCTGAATCCGGACTGGGGCCAGCAAACCGTCGTTACCATTGAGCCTATTCAGGGTGTTAACACGTTAAAATATGCCGGACTCAACTACCAGGGTATTGAGCTTGGCAGCAACCAGGACGTATCAGGAATGGGCTTCCTTCATATCGATTACTGGACAGCCAATTCAACGGCTTTCGATGTATTTTTAATCAGTCCGGGCCCAGTTGAAGAGGCATATTCTCTACCGATCCCGACATCCGGCTGGAGTTCCGTGGATATCCCCATTTCTGAATTCAATTCAGTAGACCTCACCAATGTCTTTCAAATGAAATTTGAAGGCAACGGTGACATATGGATCGGAAATATCTATTTCAGACAATAATTATAGAATTAAGTTTTAGACATTGCTCATGACTATTATCAAGGCGTTACGAATGCTAACAGCAATACTAATCCTTTTTATCTATGGATGCGGAACTGACAGCACACCGGATCCAATTGAAGAGGAGGGAACCTGGGAGCTGGTCTGGAGTGATGAGTTTGAGGGGGCTGAAGGCGAATTGCCTGATAGTGATAACTGGACCTACGACATTGGAAGAGGCAGCAATGGGTGGGGTAATCAGGAACTTCAATACTATACAAACCGGCCGGAGAACGTTTCTCTGGATGGAGATGGTAACCTGGTGATCACGGCGATTGAGGAGTCCTTTTCCGGTGCGAATTATACATCGGCCAGAATTCTAACCCAGGATCTTTTTGAATATCAATACGGACGTTTTGAGGCAAGACTCAAAACACCCTATGGTCCCGGATTATGGCCCGCTTTCTGGATGCTGGGAGGTAATTTTAGTATAGCTGGATGGCCGAACTCAGGTGAAATTGACATTATGGAGCTTCGCGGACAGGAGCCGAGCAAAATTGCTGGTTCCCTTCATGGGCCCGGATTCTTTGGAGGCGGAGCGATCACCAGATCTTACACACTGCCTAGCGGACGGTTTGATACGGAATTTCACGTCTTTGCCATTGAATGGAATCAGGACAGAATCGACTATTACGTGGATGATGTTCGATTCCAAACCATTACCCGTACGGATGTGAATAATGTAAATGGAACCTGGGTTTTTGATCAGCCATTTTTCATGATCATGAACATCGCTGTTGGTGGAAACTATGTCGGACCGCCTTCCCAGAATACAACGTTTCCTCAAATCATGACTGTGGATTATGTGAGAGTGTATACTCTATCAACAGAATGAGGAATGACTGAACCAAAATATGCACACCAAATAATTTTCAAGTTAAGACTCTTTTTAAGTGAATAAAGATACGATAAACAAGCCAGGCAGCAGCATTTCTATTCTGGAAAAGGATGGCGAAAAGTGGTTTAAAATTTCGAACTACGATCACCAGCGTCCTTTCTTTATGAATGTGGTGAGTGATTCAAATCATTGGATGTTCATATCCAGCAATGGGGGACTTACTGCAGGCCGCAAGAATTCAGAATTTGCTCTTTTCCCATACTATACGGTCGATAAGCTGATGGATATGGCAGAGGTAACGGGCAGCAAAAGTATCTTCAGGGTTGGGAAGGGATCATCTGCCCGAACCTGGGAGCCATTTTCGATCAGGAACGAGGGACGATATGAGATTACCAGAAATCTTTATAAGAACAAGTTCGGAAATAAGATACGTTTTGAGGAGGTGAACCACTCCCTGAAACTGTCGTTCAGCTACCAGTGGAGTACAAGCAACCTCTATGGATTTGTAAGAAGTTCAGTGCTGCGCAATCATTCCGATAAAGAACAAGAAATTACCTTGCTTGACGGTATTCAAAATGTTCTGCCTTATGGTGTGGAAAGTGCTATGCAGTCAGCCTCAAGCAACCTGGCTGATGCCTATAAAAGAAGCGAGCTGGTAAAGGAGAGCGGTCTGGGGATATTCGCACTCAGTGCGATCATTGTCGATAAGGCAGAACCCAGTGAGGCTCTGAAAGCCAATATCGCATGGTCCATAGGTCTTGACAAGCCAAAGCACCTCATGTCATCCCTTCAGCTCGACAAGTTCAGAGCAGGAGAGACGGTGGAGGAAGAAACCGACGTAAAAGGGGAAAAAGGAGCCTATTTTCTACTGAAAGATCTGGCACTACAACCTGATTCTGACAAACAGTGGAGTATTGTAGCGAATGTAAATCAGAATCATTCCCAAATTGTTGCCCTGAATGAAGCAATCAGGGAAGATTCGGATTTGAAAGATAAAATCCGGACAGATATTGACAGGGGAACCCAAAGACTTTTCAGGCTAACGGGTGCTGCAGATGCCATGCAGCTCAGTTCTGACGAGCTTAAAAATGCCCGCCACTATTCCAATGTGCTTTTCAACATCATGAGGGGAGGGATCTTTGATGATGATTACAGGATTGAGAAGTGGGATTTCCTGGCTTATCTGAAGGGTGCCAACCGGGAGGTATATGAAAATCATAAGGATATAGTGGATGGCTTGGATGAGACCTTCGAAAAAACAGATCTGGAGGAATTAGTTACAAAGCAGAAAGACCCCGATCTGACACGGCTTTCCATTGAGTATTTACCGCTGAAATTCAGCCGGCGGCATGGCGATCCCAGCCGTCCATGGAATAAGTTTTCGATCAATACAAGAAGTGAGGTAGACGGATCGAAAATTCTGGATTACGAAGGAAACTGGCGGGATATTTTTCAGAACTGGGAAGCCCTCGTCCATTCGTATCCGGAATTTATTGAGGGGATGATTTTTAAGTTTTTGAATGCATCTACCTTTGACGGGTATAACCCATACCGCGTTACAAAAGGCGGTTTTGACTGGGAAGTGATTGAACCGGATGACCCATGGTCCTACATCGGTTACTGGGGAGACCATCAAATCATCTATCTGCTCAAATTTTTAGAATTTTATAGGGACTTGCGTCAGGATGCCGGAAACCGCATGCTTTCATTTGACTCCTTTGTGTATGCCAATGTGCCCTACCGCATAAAGCCATACGAGCAAATCACCAGTGATCCCAAAAACACGATTGATTTCGATGATGAGAGTGACCGGAAAATCCATCAAAAAATTGATCAAAAGGGTGCCGATGGTGCTTTACTTGCCAGCGACAAATCGGATATCCACCATGTGAATTTCATGGAAAAAATATTGGCTACCGTTTTGGCCAAGGTTTCCAATTTTATTCCGGAAGCAGGAATCTGGATGAATACACAGAGGCCTGAATGGAATGATGCCAATAATGCACTGGTAGGTAACGGTGTTTCCATGGTGACCCTGTATTACCTCAGAAGATTTTTGAAATTTTTTGATGAGGTTTTATCAGAGACTGAAGAGAGTGATATCAGCGTCTCGAAAGAACTGGCTGGTTTTTTCTTAAATGTGAGCAGCGTTCTGGATAATCAACTTGACCTGACGGATGGTGAGATTAATGACCAAAGCAGAAAAGCGGTCACGGATGCCCTGGGTGAGGCAGGCAGTAAATACCGGACAGGAATCTATCAGAACGGCTTCTCAGGAGAAAAGGAGCTGCTGAAATACTCAGATATTACAAGTTTTATTCAAAATGCACTGGGCTGGATGGATCATACCATATCTGCGAATCGCAGGGATGATGATCTCTATCACGCCTATAACCTTATCAGCATCCATTCCGATGGAATGTCCATTTCAAGGCTGGATGAAATGCTGGAAGGTCAGGTAGCGGTGTTGAGTTCTGGCGTTCTCACCCCTGGAGAATCGCTTCAGCTGCTCGATGCACTCAGACAGAGCGATCTTTACAGGCCTGACCAAAACAGTTACATGCTCTATCCCAATAAGGATCTTCCGCGCTTTCTGGAGAAGAATACCATACCGGATGATCTGGTTGACAAATCTCAGCTTCTTCAGAAAATGATCGGGGATGACAATAGGGCCATCGTCAGCAAGGATGTAAATGGTGATGTGCATTTTAACGGTAATTTCCGAAATGCAGGTGATTTGAAAACTGCACTGAATAACCTGAAATCCACTGAGTATGGCGATTTAGTCAAAAAGGAAGAAGATTTGCTGTTGGAGATTTTCGAAGAGGTATTCAATCATAAGGCATTTACCGGCAGATCCGGGACATTTTTTGCCTATGAGGGTTTGGGCTCAATCTACTGGCACATGGTTTCAAAACTTCATCTGGCCGTAACGGAAGTTTGTCAACAGGCTATAGATGAGGAAGCTGATTCCGATACCATTAATAAACTGAAAACTCATTTCTATCAGGTAGGTGAAGGAATAGGAGTTCACAAATCACCGGAACTCTATGGTGCATTCCCAACGGATCCCTATTCTCACACGCCATTTCACAGGGGTGCCCAGCAGCCGGGTATGACCGGTCAGGTCAAGGAGGATATCCTAGTGCGTCTTGGAGAACTGGGAGTAGCCATTGAAGATGGTAAGCTGTTATTCAAGCCATCGATGCTGAAACGAAGTGAATACCTGAATGAAAAAGGGGCGTTCAAATATTCAGATCTCAGGGATGGCATGAAGGAAATGGATCTTGAACCGGGCATGCTTTCCTTTACATGTTGTCAGGTACCGATCGTTTATCAATCATCGGATCGGGATGTACTGGAAGTAGAATACAGGAATGGACAAACAGACCAGATTGAAGGCCACATGCTTGATAAAAAAACCAGCGAGCTGATTTTTGGGCGAACAGGTGATGTGAAGCTTATTCGT
>JAWVZW010000006.1:0-17363 GCA_033721975.1 Balneolaceae bacterium | reverse complement strand
TGATTCCCAGATGGAAATGTTTCCGCAAGCGTTATTGGGCAATGGAATGGCGTTTACAGCTGCCCTGGTTTTTGTTTGCTACTTTCTTCTTGGCCGCAAAATCCGGCAGCATACTGAATGGATTGATTATGTTTTTTATGTCTATCTCTATGCTACTGTTACTTGTGCAATATTGAGCATACTGAGCCTTGGCGGTCTGCCTACCATTACACGGACTGCGATTTGGGTGGGGCTCGGTTTGGCTATTGGACCTACCATTTTAGGTCATGGTGCCATGAACTATGCAGTGAAATACATATCACCCACACTGCTATCTACACTGGTGCTGTCAGAAGCTGTTGTGGCGGCAGTGGCTGCATACCTCATATTCCATGAAATTCCCTCCATTTTATCTATCGGAGCAATGATTGTGATTGTTTTCGGGGTCACTCTTACCTGGACAAAAAGGCTTGCCAGAAGACGCTAAATGGGGTTATTTTTTACTATTAGCGTATAATAATTAAGTACTTATAGAATTTGATAAGATTATAATCTCTCAATAAATCTTGTCGCTCTGATTCATTTGTCCTAATTTATCGCCGGAGTGAAAACTACGTGTACAAAAGAAAAGATTTAGCAATAAAATAGACGATGACTAGGCGATGATTTTTATCACGCTTAAACGAAAACTCTGCACTTTACGTTAAGTTGGCCATATAGGAAAGATGCAGGAGTGATATTCAGATTGGCCGGGGTTCTGCAGGAACAGTAATTATCGGAGACTGCAGAATTCGCGACCCGAACAGGAACGAACCTGTAATACATGAATCTTTACAGAAAGAAAAAGAACAACGAGAGATCAGGCTTTACTCTGCCATTCATATTGTCTGTTCTTCTGTTTGCGAGCTGTACATCAGCCGATAAGCAGGTTGAGAAAGATACGGATGTAGACAATTCACTGGTAACTGTTAAAGAGCCGGTAGAGCGTGACTTTGCTGAAATCAGTCAAAGCGGTGTGCTCCGGATGATCACTCACTATTCCTCAAATACGTATTTTCTGAATCAGGGTATTGAGGTGGGCTTTGAGTATGAGTTGGTCAAAGAGTTTGCAAGAGAGAATGACCTGGCGCTTGAAGTTATTATTATCGGCGATGATGAAAATCCATATGATCTTCTCAACAGCGGAGAAGGTGATCTGATCGCTGCAAACTACACCATTACGGATGAGCGGCGTGAATGGGTAAATTTTACAAGACCCTATAATCTGGTAGACCAGCTGCTGGTTTTCTCTTCCGCTGTACAGCCTCAACCCAAAACCCTTGAAGAGCTTTCTGGTTCAGGGATTCCGGTATCCGTACGGCGAAACAGTTCGTACTACCCCACACTTGCGCGAATCATTAAAGAGAATGGATACGATATCGAGATTGATCTGATTCCGGAATCAATGGACACGGAATCCTCGCTTGTACAGGTGGCAGAGGGGAATCTTTTGGCTACTGTGGCTGACGATAATATGTTCGATGCTACAAACCGCTATATGGATGGGCTTTTTGCCGGACCGGAAATTTCCAAGAATGATACGATAGCCTGGGCAATCCGCAAGAATGCACCCGATCTGGAAGCCCGGATGAATCGTTTCCTGTATAAGCATTTCAGATTTACTGAAGATCGTGAACGCCCCAGAAGGTCCACATTTTTGAACGTACTCAGGAAAAAATATTTTGGTGAGAGCCGTCAGGTGGCCGAGTACTACAATCCGGACTGGCAGTTTCAAAGCCTTGGAATTATCTCGCCCTATGACGATATGATCAAAGCGGTTGCTGATTCCATGGAACTGGACTGGCTGCTCCTTACGGCGATGATTGCCCAGGAATCCAGTTTTAATCCGGAAAGCAAGAGCTGGGCTGGAGCTGTCGGGCTCATGCAGGTAATGCCGCGATTTGTTGAAGTGGAATATGACCGTCTATACGACCCGATGGTAAATATTCGTGAGGGCGCCAGGATCCTGAAAGAACATATGATGCACTATTCCTACATGGATAGCACCAATATGATTGCCATGTCCCTGGCAACCTACAATGTCGGGCTTGGGCATATGGCGGATGCCAGAAGGCTGGCGATTGATCAGAACAAAAATCCCAACGAATGGGAAAATGTTGCAGATGCGCTGCTTAAACTGATGCAGAGAAGATATTATCAGGATGCCCGGTTTGGTTTTGCACGCGGAATAGAGCCCGTGCAATACGTAAAAGAGATCATGAATCGATACCGGACCTATGAAGCCGTGATTGCATTGGCTGAAAACCGGCAAAGCGGCGGAATATCAGCCGTGATAGGATCAAGCATATCCAGATTACCGTAGCTTGATAACCAGAAGCGTCAGATCATCGATTAGTATGCCTTTCGAATAGTCTTTGACGTCTTTTTCGATCTTATCCAGGATTTCTTTTGAAGGAAGGTCCCTGTTTTTTTTGATGCATTCCATCAGTCTTTCTTCACCATACTCTTCGTCCCCGGCTTCATTCATGGCTTCATTGACCCCGTCTGTGTAGCAGACAATAAGATCACCCTTCTGGAGGGTGATGTCCGTTTGCTCATAAGGCATCATCGTCTCCATGGCGCCCAGAAGAAGACCGCCGTCACTCAGCTCTTCGAATTCATCCGAATCATGCCGCAGCAATACAGGAGGATTATGGCCGGCATTCACGTAGCTGAACACGCGTTTGGAAGAATAGTATTTTGCCCAGAAGAATGTAATAAATTTATCACTGGGTGTATTTTTGTGAATCAGATTATTGATGCGTTCGGTGGCATCAGCCAGCGAGATATCAACGGGCAGAAGCACATGAAGCATGGACTGGAGATTTGCCATCAGCAGCGCTGCCGGTACGCCTTTACCAGTCACATCGGCAATGGCAAGAATGGTATTCCCGTCCGGTGTGGTTGCAACGTCATAATAATCACCGCCCACTTCCCTGGATGAGGTATTCCGGGCAGCCAGGTCAATTCCGTCAATTTCAGGAATGGGATCAGGCAGCAGTCCCCTTTGAATGGATTTGGCAATGGAGAGCTCTTCTTCCATTCTCTCTTTATCAATCCGCTCCTCCAGAAGAAATGTTTTTTGGATGGAGACAATGGCAAGGTTAGCCAGCGATTTCAGGAAGTTGAAATCTGTTTCTGCAAACGGTTCACCATTTACGCGTTTGCCGATGCCGATTACAGCCACTTTTTCACCCTGAATGGACACGCCGATCAGATTGGCAATCTGATTGTCGCGGATCATCGGGTGGTTTTCAGAAAAAGATGCATCAGGAACAAAAATATCAGCCGGACACTCTTCAAAAATGGATTCAAACTCCTCTCTTTCAGGTGTTTTTTTAAGTCCGCTAAGACCTAAAACCGCAATTTTATCCGGTGTTTTATAGATCAGGAAAAATGTTCTTACAAAAAGCTGCCCCAGGAGAGCGAATTTGAATATGTTTGTAATCTTGTTTCTATCTGTGAGAAGGTTAAACTCCTTCGACAGGTCGAACAGGGTGTTTAACTCATGAATTCTCTGGTCCAGTTTTCGGTTGGTAGACCGAAGCTCTTCAAAAAGCTGTGTGTTGGCAATGGCAACTGAAGAGATGATGCAGAGGCTTTCAACAAACTCCAGTTCGCGGCTCGTATAGGCTTCATTGCTGGCTTTTCCACCAAGAAATAAAAACCCAATATGGTGGCTGCTGGTGCGGAGCGGAAAGAAAACTGAGTTTTCCATGTTCTCAGCCAGAGAGGGAAACTCATTGGGGTACTCTTTATACAGGAAGAGGGACTGTTTTTTTTCGCCGGGTTTAAGACCGATCTCAACCTGTTCCTGTGGCTGGATTCCTTTCGACTTCTCTATCCGGTATTTGTTTTTGGATTGCTCATAAAGAAGGATTGCGGCCTTGGAAGTGAGCAGTTTCCCCATTACAATCAGGAGCAGATTACTCAGAACGAAATCACTGCTTTTCGATTCAATGAGCATCCGGCTCGTCTCCAAAACCGTTTTCATCTCAAAGCGATTTTGAAGATCGTTTGCGGTGGAGGTGGACAGCTTGCTCACAGTGCTGTTTCTCTGTTTTTATACATTTTTATTTCATTTTCCCGGTTGCCGACACGGTAATCTACCTGATCCATCAGTTTTTGAATCAGGAACACACCCATGCCGCCTCTTTTCTTATTTTTTATCTGCTTGGGAATGTCGGGAACGGTGTAATTCGATTTGTCAAAACTTTCGCCAGTGTCTGTAAGGCAAACGCATATTTTTTCATCATCGAACTCAAGATCGACTTCAACTTCTTTAGTCGAATCAAAGTTATAGGCATGCTTGATGATATTGGTATAAGCTTCATCCACGGCAAGGCATACATCGCTGACAACCGTATCTGAAAACCCTTCGGCCTTGGCATGTTCAGATACAAATTCGCGCACAACGGAAAGATTTTTGGTTGATGCGCCAACCGTAATATGATATGTAGCAGTCTTTTTCAAGATGATTAAAAGTCGTTTCTATGCATCAGAAGAGAATTTTTCTACTGCATCGCGCTCGTCTTCTAGGATGTCATAAAGTGTTGGAAAACCCAACAGATCAAAAACGTTGTACACTTTTTCGTTCATATTGGTGAGTTTGATATCCCCTCCGCTTCCCCGAACATCTTCAATATAGGCCATAAATACCCCCAGACCGGCGCTGGCGATATAATCCAGTTCCCTGCAGTTAACTATAATGTTTGCTTTATTCTCATTGATGAGTCTGCGAAGTGAATCCTCAAGTTGTGAAGCTGTATGGGCATCCAGCTCTCCCTCCAGTTCCAATACGTCGTAACCGGATGTGGTGCGGTGGCTGATTTTAAAATTTTTCATCGCTCAATAGCTGTTTTTAAAATGTTTGGATCTTCAAATATAGAAGATAGACAGGGCAGAGCAAACAGAGAATACGAAAATCTGGGAGAGGAGTTTCACGGATGAAGAAGGCATCACACGTATCCGGTGTGATGCCCTGACTATTCATCAAGAGAGACGCTACTTGAGCGCATTTAATATTAGTAAAAATGGATGTAAAACGACAACATTTCTAATAAAGCGTATATTCATGAGCATTAATAAGTTATGGAGAATGATATTTGTATAGTGAACGATCCATTTTTTTTGTGTGATTAAACTAAATTGTAATAAATCGGAACTTTCAAGGTCTTTTTGTACAATTGATTACATTAAGACTCAAATATCTATACGGATAAATAAACCCCAACTTAACAGAGAAAGAATTATGAAAAAGTTAATCTGCGGTATATTCATGTTTGCTATCATGATCGCTTTTACCCAAACGGCAACTGCCCAATGGAGTATTGGCGCATCCTATGAAGTCAGAAATGAGGTGCCTGAAAACGGATTCGGTGTTCGGGTTGAGAGAGGTATCTTACAATCACTACCCTTGGTAGATCTTGGTATCAGGGCACATTTCAGTTTTTTTAATGATGAGAATTCAATTACATCCGGCAGCCAGACAATCTCCGGCGATATTCAGTCATATGACTATGGAGTTGCTGCAATAGGCGGTGTCAAGATTGCCATGCTCAAACCCTATGTGGGACTGGGAATCGGATCAGAGCAATTTGAATTTGATACGAACGACGCGGGTGCCAGCTTTGATGAAAGCAACTTTTATATCAACGGGTTTGGCGGGCTTGAGCTTACTCTTCTACCCCTGATCAATCCGTTTATCGAATACCGGATATCCAATCTGAGCGGTGCTGAAGACGTAAATTACGACAATGTAGGCCGGGTTGCCTTTGGTGTGAATCTCAGATTCTGATTATCAGACTATATACCAATAACAAAAAAAAGAGCTCCTGCAAAGGAGCTCTTTTTTTATTGATAACTTAAATTATTTCAGAGAAAATCAGCCGACATAAGAAATCCAGGAATCAGCCTGGTGTTCTTCCCTGATTACTTGACGGACATTCTCAGCCATCTCTTCTGTCTCATATCGGCCCAACCTCACCCTATACCATAGGTTTCCGGTGTTGGGGTCACCGTATTCGGTAATAAATGCATTTTCAAAGCCTCTGTCCCGCCATAGTGCAAGCTGGGTTTCAGCTTTTTCCCTGGACCGCCAGGATTGTACCTGGACGGCATATGCACCGGTATCTGAGTGCTGAAATGCCCTTCTGGATTCAGCTTCCCGTATACTGTCCTGTCGGGCCTGCTGGATGCTGTCCTGTCTCATTTGTTCCATCTGAGCCTGATAGACAAGCTGCAGAGAATCCTGCACTGCCTGTTGTCTGGCTCGTTCCTGTTCTCTAAGCTCTTCTTCACTGGGGCCGCAGCCAACTAATGTAAATATGGCGATAACGACGGCCGCTATGGTTGCTGAAGCAGTTTTCATTGTCGTTTGGTTTGGATTGGTGGGTGCCTTGCAGATCATTTTTCTTTCAAAAACATACCTGTTTCACACTTATTTAACAACATCTTGTAAAGATTAAGACTCATTCTCTTTATAGGATGATAAAAAAACCTTATTTTAAATAGACTGAATATAAATAAGGGTCGTCTGCCCATAGCACAAGGCAACATATGCTGCTGAACGTTCAAAATATTGAGAAATCATTTGAGAAAGGTGTCCCCGTAGTAAAAGGGGTCTCATTTTCTGTAAAAGAAAATGAAATCTTTGCGCTGTTAGGGCCCAGCGGTTGCGGAAAAACGACCACTCTCAGACTTATTTCAGGTTTTGAAAGGCTCGACAGGGGAGAAGTAAAGCTGGATGGAAAAACCCTCTCATCCGAAAAAATTCAGGTCGCACCTCAAAAAAGGGGCATAGGTTTTGTTTTTCAGGATTACGCCCTCTTTCCCCATATGTCTGCCCTCGATAATGTGGCCTTTGGATTGACCCATCTTCCTAAATTCAAGAGAAAAGTATTTGCAGAGGAGGTCCTTTGCAGAACCGGGATGGGAGATTATAAAGAAAGAAATCCGGCTGAACTGTCAGGTGGCCAGCAGCAGCGCGTAGCTCTTGCACGTGCCATTGCTCCTGAGCCAAAACTGGTCCTGCTTGATGAACCCTTTTCGAATCTGGATGCCATGCTCAGGGATACCACCCGTAAAGAGGTCCGCTCAATTCTCAAAAAAGCCGGAATGAGCGCTATTCTCGTTACTCATGACCAGGAGGAAGCACTTTCTTTTGCAGACAGGATAGCAGTGATGAATAACGGTTCCATTGAACAGATCGGAACCCCTGAGGAAGTATATTATAAACCCAAAACCAGGTTTGTGGCACAGTTTCTCGGCCGAACGAATCTCTTCGAAGCCGAAGTCCACAACTCTGATACCATTCAAACCAAACTAGGTTCACTTCGCCTGAATTGCCGTGCCGACGGGCCTGTAGTCTGTTCCATCCGCCCTGAACATCTTACCATTGAACGTCCCAACGGATCAGCTGATAACTGCAGCAGGGGTGTTATCATTGGAAGAGAATTCAAGGGTCACGATATCACTTATCACGTAGAATGCTCAGGTGAAAGGTATATCGTACATACCGATAACCGCGTTCTTTTTGAGCCGGATGATGAAGTGGTAGTGAAGCCGCTGGAGCCCGCCGTGGTGCTTGATTGAGATAACTGTACTCACCCCATGGTACTTTTATTCCAGGCAATTTGCGTGTTCTGAAAAAACATGGCACATTCCCTGATTACGGTTAATTGCTCCTCAAGCTGTCTGTATCCGGTATGATTATCGAGATTCTCTTCTTTTTGGCATTGTCTGTTCATTCCGATGATGAAACCATCCGGCTATTTGAACGCATTCGCTCGGGCGATCGTGAAGCTTTTAAAGAGTTTTATGACAAAAATCAGGCCGCTCTATTCTCCTTTTTATTGTCGAAGGGACTCGACCGGACCATTGCAGAGGACCTCATTCAGCAGGCGTTTTTGATCATCTGGGAAAAAAGAGATCAGATTGATCCATCGCGCTCATTGAGATCCTATCTGTTTACAACCGCATACAACAGGATGCTGAATGTATTCAGAGACCGGAAGGATACAGAGCCTGACTATGCCTACGAACTTTCTTCCGACGGAATCAATCCTGAACAAAAAGCCATCCAAAGCGAAGCGCTTCAACGCATGCACAAAACTCTTTCCGGGATGCCGGATCGCAGACGAAGCGTTTTTGAATACTGTTATTTACAGGGATTTTCTCACAAAGAAGCTGCCGCTGCAATGGATATTTCGGTAAAAACCGTTGAGAATCACATGGCACTGGCATTAAAAGACCTGAGAGAGGCATTGAAAGAATTTTCAATTTAGATTAGGGGTACCCCAAAGGTTGCGTGTATAGGCAGTACAACCAACCAATAATTAAAAGAGAAGAACAATGAAAACAATAATCAATCAATCTATTCTTGCAGCTGCAGCAATGCTCATCATCTTTGCAGGCTGCAATACGGTAAACCCAGTTCAAGAAGAGCTCACTGAAGAGGAAATTGAACTGACAGGTGAAATTGTCGCTGAATCACTTTCCGGACAGAGGGGCGGTCTTGTCGCAACCATGTATGATGCATTTTCAAATGTCTCACAGGATGGAATCAGCTACACCGGATCTGTTCAGGCAGAAGGTGCTCCCGTAGCGGAAAATGACATAAAAAGAAGCGGAGAGAGCAACTGGAGTGTAGAGTATGATCCTGAAACAGGAGAACATGCCATCACTTTCAACCGCTACTATGAAGGCCCATTTGTAACCAAATCTCTCTCTGTACAGAACAAGTACATCTTTACGAACCCTGACGGAGAATTTCTTGAATTCCCAAGAAGGGATCAGAATGAAATAGAGACTATTGACTTCAAAGGTATGAAGAGCGGATCGGTAGAATCTGAAAGAAAAAGTTCAAGTTTTACACGTGTGGATACACTGTTTACGAGCGGACTCTACTCTGAAAGTCCGATCCTGACCATGGAGGGTAGTCATGACGGAGAAGGTGATATGACAGTACAGCTTCGACGTGCTGATGGCGTTGCGGAACGATCCTATCAGGTACGACTGAATCTCATTGATGTTCAGATTGACAAGGCAGTTGTACAGGCAAACGGAAACCTTGAAGAAGGTGTAACCGGTCTGATTACCTACGAAATCCAGCTACAGCAGTCTATGAGTGGAGAAAACAGGGAAAAAACCATTACCGGTACCATTGAAATGACGGGTGACGGTACAGCTCTGTTGAGATTCGATAGAATTACCAAAGTGCTGAGACTGGGCCTCAGCGACGGTGAAGTAACCGACTAATCCCCATAGAGAACACAGAACAAAATGGACAGCCTGTTTGACGATGGGCTGTCCTTCATAAATTTCAAGATCCATGGCAATCAATGACTCAAACCAATCTCAGCCGAAGCCGGAGGATATTCGTCTGGCTATCGAACTGAACCGTTTCAGCGAAACGGGAGATTCGGCCGGCCTTAGAAATGAGTCTCTTTTCAATGCCCTGGAAAGTTACAAACAAGCAGCGCAACTCAAGAAGAACGAATCGGCAGACCCCGGACTTTGGAATTCTATTGACAAGCAAATCAGCGCAAACCGGAACGAAACCGGCAAAACAGCATCAATATTTTCCATTCAAAGTTTGTATCTGAAAGTGGCAGCGGCAATCCTGGTTCTTGTGATGATTTCCATGCTATTCCTTTTTATTCCACAGTCAGAACCGGAATATTTAGCGGTGACCGAATCAGAAAAAGCTGAACTGGTTCTGGATGATGGTTCTGTAGTAACCCTTCGGCCCTATTCAAGCTTGCGCATTGAAGAGAAGTCAGAGACCCAGGTAACTTACACTATTGAGGGTGAAGGATTTTTTGATGTGGTATCTGACGAAAGCAGAACGTTTTCGGTGTTGGCTGACGGCGGCAGAGTGGATGTCTTAGGTACAAGATTTTCCGTGAGCAATTGGAGCAGCAGTATCAGGGTGTTTCTGGAAGAAGGATCGGTTCGTTTAACAGACACTGAGCGCAATGAGTCTGTTATTCTTGAACCGGGAGAGTATTCCGAATTAAGTGACAGCGGATTAACAAGGCCGCAAGAGGGAGATGAAATGGTATTTACCGGTTGGATGCAGCGTATTATCAGCCTGGAACAGCGTCCGGTGAGTGATATTGCGGCTGAATTGTCTCATCATTACAACATTGAGCTAATCATTCCTGAAGAAGCTGCCGGAGAGAGCCTAAGTGGATCACTTCAGCTGGGTGAGCTGGAGGATGTACTGGATGATTTAGGCCTTTCATTGGGAGGCAGATTTATTCAAACCGGAGACCGATCTTACCGATTCACATCAAATTCGCAGGATTGATGGGACATCTGCTGGCTATATTGATGCTTTTGGTTTCCGTACAAAGTGCTCCATCGGCATCCTCCGACCCGCTTCACCGGGTTTTGCAACAGCTGGAGCAGCAAACGGGTTACCGGTTTCTATACAAGGATGCGCTTGTTGCGGATAAAGAAAGTACTCTGATTTACAGTGATCGGTGGCAGGAAACATTGCTGGATGAGTTGGAAAAGTGGAAACTGACCGCCCGGATTGACAGCGAACGCAGGCAGGTTATTATATATGAGGATAGAAACCGGGAGGAACTGAGGGCTCTCGGTGTTTCAGGGCAGGTGATCGATAAATTGAGCGGGGAGAATTTGCCTTTTGCAACCCTGACCATGACGACAGATTCCGGGAAAAAAATTCTTACTCAATCCAATCAGCATGGAAAATACACACTTCAAATTCCCGCAGATGAAAAGGAGGTGCAGCTAAAGGTATCATATATTGGCTATGAAGAGACTCTTTTGAATCTGAGTCGTGAATCCATCGATATAGCCGGTGATCTGAATATCCGTATAACACCCTCAGCCTACGAAATATCAGAAATTGTGATTACAGGTTCGGGAAACCGTACATCCGACGGTACAATATACAGGGGTGTACTCGAAGCCGGGTCGTTCAGTGCAGCCGGCGAGTCAAACTCGATCAGATCCTTGTCACTGTTGCCTTCTGTGCAAAGCGGTACTTCTCTCACTGATGGTGCACACATCAGGGGAAGCAGCTCAGATGCCGTGCACGTGCTTCTTGATAATTCAGTAATCTATAGCAGATCACACCTGTTTGGCCTCATAGACAGTTTTAATTCAGACATTATCAGAACAGGCAGTTTCTACTACGATATTGCGCCTGCAAAATATCACGCCCCGCCGGGAGGGGTACTGTCCCTGGTTACTAAAACGGGTTCCCTCTACTCCTATGGAGGCGGTCTTGGATTAAGCAGTTCCGTAGTAAAAGGAAGTCTTGAAGGTCCTATTAAGGAAGGGAAATCCAGTTTTTTGCTGGCCGGCCGGAAATCAATCATAAACCAGGTAAATATTTTCGGAATGGATGAGATGATCGCCTGGGGTCTGGACACAAACCGTCCGTCATCATTATCGGAAGAGAGTACCAGCCTGAATGACAGGGTAACAAGACCACTCGGTTACTCGGCAAACTTTTTTGATCTGCATGCAAAGATTTTTTTAGAAAACAGTCCCGGCAGCCGCTGGGCTTTTAGCGGTTATGCAGGCGGCGATCGTACGGAGCAGGAAACAGATCGATTTGTACGAACGGGTTTCAACAGTCCCGGAAACCGGTTTGAATGGAGAGAATTTCAGACAGAAAACACATGGGGAAACAGTTCATTTAATGTGTCCTATTATAGAGATTTGAGAAAGAGAGATTCATTCATGCATTTTCAGGGAGGGTACAGCTATTACTATACCGGTATGCTGAAAGAGGATTTTGTATATCAGCGCCCGGGTCTTAATGGCGCCCAGCAGTTACTGTTTGTGGACCTTTTTGAGAATGAAAGCGAACTCAATCATGCATATGTGTCGGGTGAATTCAAATCGGGTACATTGACTGCCGGAGTATCCATGAATTTCTTTGATTCCGGATACAGGGAAGACTCCCTGAATCGTCCCGACTTTTACCAGGAATCCAGACCGTTTCTTCCTGAAGTCTATTTAGATCTGGAAACTGACGGGGGAGGTGCACACATAATTCAGGGAGGGCTTCGAATGCAGTACTACAGTGACGGGGATTATCTGAACCTGTCACCCAGAATGAAGATTTCTCTGTTTCGGGACAGTCCTGTTTCGGTTGCCATGGGCTTTAGCCGAAACTTCCAGTATCTCTACAAACTATCCATCTACAACCTTTCAGCAGCAGATATCTGGATTACAGCCGTTGCCGACCAACCCCCATCCAGAAGTGACATGATTTCCGGGGGCATATATGCTGATTTAGGGAGGGGTGCCCGATTTCAGAGTGAAGCCTACATCAAATGGCAGGAGAATCTGCGTTATCATGAAATCAATATTCAGAATCTGGATATCTCTTTTGAGGATCAACCCTGGTTCAGCAATAATGACGGATATGCAAGGGGTATCGAGTTTATGTTTAGTCAGCGCTTGGGGAAAACGACTATTTCACAATCGTATACCCTCTCATCATCCGAAATGAGAAATGAAAGGCTTAATGCAGGAGAATGGTTTTACAGCGAATGGGATAGGCGTCATCAGTTTAAGACACTGCTACAGATCCGACCTGCTGAAGGACTGGACGTGAATCTGAGCCTGAACTATTTAACCGGTTCTCCTGACAGGCTTACCCTTTTCCGGGACTCACCGGATCGTCTGGGTACTTATATCCGAGCCGATCTTTCATTGAGCTACAGTACCAATTTATCTGGTACCGGGATAGTGTTAAGAGGAAATCTGTATAACCTGACCGACCGGAAGAATCCATGGTACCGGGAATGGGTGCCCATCATCACAACCGATCAGGATCGCACCAATCTGGAGGCCATTCAGGCCGATATATACGATCTGGGATTTCAGCCTTCTGTTTCAGTACAGATGAATTTTTAAAGAATTGATCATTCTATAAAGCAAAATCATACTGCAACGAAAAGTGCATTAGATCGTATTCATAGCCAAAGAATCTACCAAAACACTATTGAATGCGAATTCTATTTTTACTGATTGCAGCAGTACTCCTATCAGCCTCTGCTTATTCACAAGGAAATCCGGTTTTAATCTCAGGCATTGTGCTGGATTCAGTAACGGGAGAATCTCTTCCGTCGGCCACTATTCTGATCGAGGACAGCTATAACGGTACCATTTCAAATGTAAACGGAAGGTTTACCCTGGAAGTCAATCCGTTACAGTTTCCACTGGTTTTACAGGTACGCTACATAGGTTATCAAACGGAGCGAATTCCGGTTAATGCCGACACAGATTTTCCCCTTGAAATTACACTGAGTAAAGCTGTAACCGAGATGCAGGAGATTGTGGTTACCGATCGCGACCCGGGTTTATCTATCATGGAGACCGTCATCGCAAGGAAGCAGATATGGAGGGGTAATCTTAACAATTTTCGCGCAGAGGCTTATACACGGCAGGTACTGAGCAATGATACATCCATCGTTTCCATTTCTGAAAGCCGCTCACTGCTCTACTGGGACAGGGAAATGGGACCCCGGGAAATTCAGAGTGAAGCCAGGCAAACATCGAACCTAAGTGCCGAACAAAATTTTTCAGGCGTGCGCTACCTGCCCAATTTTTATGATGACAACATCGATATTGCCGGTTATAATATGGTGGGTATTACTCATCCTGACGCACTGCGGTACTACAATTTTTCACTTATTGAAACCACGTTCATTGATGATTTTCCGGTCTATCGTATTGAAGTGATACCGAAAAGGGAACGTCAGCCGCTGTTTACAGGGGAAGTTTTTGTAGACGGCGATGAATTTGCCCTGCTTGAAGTAAATCTTAAGCCGAACAGAGTTGTCTCATTCCCACCGCCTGTACAGGATTTTAATCTTGCCTACAGGCAGCAGTTCAGTGACTATGGAAGGGATTTCTGGCTGCCGGTTGATGTCCGTATTGAAGGGAGAGTGCGGGTGGGCTTTGTTGGTCTCCAGTTTCCGGCCATTCAATTTCGCCAGATTTCAATTCTTTCCGACTATGATGTAAATACTCAAATTCCTGACTCTATATTCGCAGATGAAAATGAGTTTGTAAGAGCTGATTCGACCCTATCTGATTCGTCTTTGGTAAAGCGGGAGATGCCTCCGGTCCCTTTCACAGAGGAGGAAGAAAATGCCTATGCAACCATCGACAGCACGAGCACGCTGGAAGAAGCGTTTCAACCCAGTGGATTTTTGTCAAGACTGGTAGATGACAGCGACGAAGATGAAGAAAGGGATGGCGGCGGTATTTTCATGAGATTGGGAGGTGTTGTTCCATCGGGGATCAGTTTTCGCGGACGTTTTAACCGGATGGATGGTTTTCACGCAGGTATCGGTTACACGCGTGAATTTGACGTCCTGAAGAACAGGTTAAAGCTGGGATCAGGATATAGTTTTTACAGCAAAAAGTGGGATATGATGGTCAGCCTGAGGCAGCAGATGGCACGTGCCGGTGATACAGCCTTCTTGCTGGATGCGGGATATGAAAATATTACCGATACCCGATATGAATCCGAGGTGTACCCGCTATTCCTGAACAGTATTACTGCCGCGGCCGGTGCCCGTGATTACTTCGATTATTACAGAAATGAGAAAATATCAATGGCCCTGAGTGTTAGCGGGTTAATCCCCGATACGCGGTTTTCAATCGGAGGAACGCGCGAAAGGCATCAAAATTTTGAAGGTGGAGTATATGATTACAGCCTGTTTGGATGGCATAAAACAAGAAGGGAAAATGTATCTGTTACTGAGGGTCGTTTACATGCGATGTTTGCTGAACTCAATGTAAACTATGAATCGGGACTGCAGACATTTTCCGGCACAAATGGAGTTCGGATACGCGGAGAGTGGAGTGACGGTATCCTGGGCAGTGATTTCGGTTATCTTAAAGCCGGGATTACCGGGGAATTAACCATTCCGACATTTTATACCCGGAGGCTGTTTGCAAACCAGCTGCATATCTTTTTTACAGGCGGAACCGCAACCGGAGAGCTGCCTGTGCAGCGATTCGGAGCGATTGATGGTTCTATGACCCGATTCACACCCTTCGGTTCTCTTCGCACAAGAATTGGGATTCCCTATGAAGGGTCTACACATTGGCTGATCAACGCAGAACATAATTTTCGATCCATTCCATTTGAGCTTCTTGGCTTATGGTCTCTTGCGGATAAAGGCTGGAGTATGATCCTTTTTGGCGGTGCCGGTTCAGCGTCTGCCGGCAGTAGTACCGTGCCCGGTATTTTGGAATCGGATGGAGTTCATACCGAGGCAGGAGTCAGCCTGAACAGTATTTTTGGAATCCTAAGAATTGACTTTGCGAAACGTCTGGATGCACCGGGTGCCTTTATAGGACTCAGTTTGCCCAGATTTTTCTAGGACTTTTTTATAAGGCCGGAAATGGCAGAAATAAAAAAAGGCGGACTTAAAAAAGCCCGCCTTTAAATATAAACTATAAACTATCCTGTCTCAGAAACTATCAGTTTCTGGGAGTGAACGGATACGGATTCAGAGGGATTGACTCTGCGCGTCTGTTTTTCTCACAGCCGGGAGTGTTTGCATCCTTCTCAGCTTCGGCACATGGTACCGGAGCTTTACCAAGACCTCTGAACTCAATTCTGTCTTCAGCAATACCGTTGTTCATATAAAAATCAACAACTGAATTGGCTCTTCTGAGACTGAGACGGAGGTTGTATTGATCGCCACCCACATGGTCAGTATAGGCATCAACACGAACTCTGAATGCTTCTGCATCACTGAGCATTTCTACGTTTTCAGAAAGAAGCTGTGCATCCATGTCACGGATGTTAGACCGGTCGAAGTCGAAATTGATGGTGTTTAATTCAGTAATAAATGGAGGAGTGTTTGCGTCAAGCAGATCTGTTCCCATTTCTACTTCCTGTCCGTCAGTGAAGCCGTCTCCGTCAGAATCGGGATTCAGCGGATCTGAATTGTATTCCATTACCTCTTCGTAGTCTGTAAGACCATCACCGTCTGAATCTGCATCCAGCGGATCAGTTTCGTACTGCATTACTTCGTCGTAGTCGTTCAGACCATCACCATCCGTGTCTGCATCAAGCGGATCGGTGTTGTATACATTAATTTCGTCGCCATCTGATAGACCGTCATCATCTGAATCAGCGCTCAGCGGATCTGTTCCGTGAGTCATTACCTCAGCGTAGTCATTCAGTCCATCGTCATCAGTATCCGGGCTTAGAGGGCTTGTCTCGTAAACGTAGATTTCGTCGTAGTCGTTAAGGCCATCTCCGTCACTGTCACGTTGCATCAGTTCTTCATCTGACAAACTCATCAGATATTCAAGAGTGAGAGGATCAGGATCACCTTCGGGTTCACTGCTTCCGCAAGACTGCAAAACGAGTGCTGAAGCAAGTAAGCCCATGATCAGATATTTGTAAGATTTTAGCATGTTTTTGGCTCCTGTACGGTTAATATGATGTTATAGGTTAAAAAATTAGAGAGTCTTTCCTTTGTAAAAATACACAACCAATTATACCAAACAAAAGGTTTTTTTGACATATGATTTGTAATCATCATATATTTATCGACCTGAACAAAAGGGGCTATAGCTCAGCTGGCTAGAGCGTCGCGCTGGCAGCGCGAAGGTCCGGGGTTCGAATCCCCGTAGCTCCACACTTGTTCTGCTTCTCTTCGCTATCCGCTGAGCTGTCAATCACTATAATATCCTTTCTTCGATTGATGTTTGAGCCTTATTGTACAATCCTTAAGAGTGTATATTTTAATATGGACTAAACTCTAGAATGGAAAAACAATGTTGCGTACCATCGCATTCCCATTATGAGGTTTACCTCACTCTTTTATGAATGTTCCCATTGCATACGAATGTGTCCGTTGCCTGCCTGTTGAAACATATTTTACTCATCATCGAACATTTTTCCCTTTTCGGTGTATGAGTGTTTGTAGCGATGCATAGAAATAAGGATTTTGATGAGTAAGCATCGCCGAATTCAACGATGATACCGACCAGTGAACTCTTTTTATTATTTCATGAAATTTGCCATTCTGCTGCTCTTTTGCACAGGCATACTGCACCCTGATTCAGTGTTGGCGGTTGAACAGCAAAAACATTCCGATCCATATGAATGGCTGCTGAGTGGATCTGTTGTCTCCGATACGGTTATTACATCAGGAGATGGACATGTTCGGATTACGTACAAAGATGGATCCTATCTGCTCATTCAGCCGAACTCATCCATCAGCCTCAGTGTGATGGAACCCGATGCAGCGGAGCCCGGGATGCGGGTTGAGCTCCTTTTTGGCGAACTTTTCATTAATGCCATTGAAAATCCTGCCGGC
>JAWVZW010000005.1:0-17651 GCA_033721975.1 Balneolaceae bacterium | reverse complement strand
CCCTAATCGGAGTTTTCTATACTGATTATACCGTATTAGCTTGGATCCAGGATGTTCTGGATTCGCTCTTCCACATCATTAAGGTGCACTCGTGTAGCGCGATCACTTACCCGCGACTGAGTCTGCTGTACGTCGGACAGAAGCGTTTGCAGCTGCTCACGTACAATCGGACGAATGTCGGATTGTGGGACATTAATGGAAGTTGGCTGGAACCAGGATGGAACATCTGAAAGATCTTCCGTCATCAGGTATTCCATACGATCAATATAGGCCCGCTGGAGATTTCTGCGGTATACGGAAATCGCAGAATTGCTGTCAAGTTCTGACCATATGGTGGAACGGACATCATCCATGAATTCATAGGGTGAGTAAACCTCGTTGCCGCCCAGCCTGTTCTCGTACTCGATCAGGCGTGCCAGTCTTGCCGGGCTTACCAGATTGTTCAGTACGGAAACCTGTCGGCCTCTGAATGAGTCAACAAAGTCTGCCTGGTTAATACGGCCAAGGATTTCCTGATTGAGCACCCATGATGGATCACTGAAGGCATGTGTTCGCAGGAAATCCATAGCTTCTTTTTGTATTGAACGGGGCACCGGTTCGTAAACCACTCCTTCCTGGTCATATGTTTTGTGGTTTTCATAAACACCGGCAACGTTTGAGGTTACATGCCCCATATAACGGCTCCACTGACCGATAACCTGGCCATAAAGCTCTTCCAGCTCATCAAAGTCCTCGCCTTCCTGTTCGGTCCAGTCAATCAGGTTTTCAGTGATCACCTGCAGATTGGCAATACCGTACCGGCTGGCTTTCATACTGTTGTCGCCAAGGTCTTCATTCTGTGATCTTGGGTCGATTCTGGATCCGGTCTGGCGTCCATAGAAGTAGTAGGGATCGCCTGCCCGTTCGGTAGTCCACTCATGCAGAATTTCTTCCTGCTCCTCGAGCGACATGTCGCCAAACCAGGTGTAACCCCACTTCACAGCCCACTTGTCATACTCGCCGACACGCGGGAAGAAGTTGGTAACACCATCTCCCGGCTGAGCAATGTAGTTGAAACGGGCATAATCCATAATGGAAGGTGCCGTACCGTTGTTTGATGTGTAGGTAGGGGATCGGAGGGAGTCAACGGGTACCGCGTAGCTGGAACCCCAGTTGTGAGGGAGGCCAAGAGTGTGACCCACTTCGTGAGCAGATACAAACCGGATCAATTCACCCATTACGTCATCATCAAACTGTACGTTTCGGGCTTCAGGATTGGCTGCAGCAGTCTGGATAAAGTACCAGTTTCTAAGCAGACGCATCACGTTGTGATACCAACCGATCGCAGATGTCATAATCTGACCGGACCGCGGATCATGTACGTTGGGTCCGAATGCGTTCTGAATCGGAGACGCAAAATAGCGGATAGTCGGATACCGTGTATCCTCAAGGCTGAAGTCCGGATCTTCTTCCGGGGTCGGCGCCATTTTACCATAGATGGCATTTTTGAAACCGGCTTCTTCAAATGCTACCTGCCAGTCATCCACACCCTGGATCAGCCATTCTCTCCATTCAACGGGAGTAGCCGGATCGATGTAAAAGATGATGGGTTCTTCCGGTTCAACCAGTTCGCCACGCAGATAAGCTTCCTTGTCTTTGGGTACCAGTTTCCAGCGAGTAACATGGCTTACGGGTGCCGCGCGATGCTGCTCGGTTCCGTAGTCAACTTGATTGGCGGTAAAGTAACCGACACGTGCATCCGGTTCCCGGCGCTGCATGGGCTCCTCTGGAAGGATGATCATGCTGTGGTTGATTTCCAGGGTAATCGTATTGGCATCGGAGTTGGATGGCGGATTGTTGGCGTCGTATGTGATAATATGACGGGCTTCAACGTTTTCCGGATAAGCGCGAATTGACTCGATAAATGTACGATTGCCATCTACACGGCGTACCTGAAAACGGCTTCGGTAACTTTGCTGAAGTCCGAGTGCGGGTACATCGGTCGTAAACAGGTCGGTTACATTAATGACAGACCCTGTGGAGTCTTCATTTAACGCCTCAATATCAAAGGAAGCCAGAATCGGTTCAAAATTGGAATTACGAACAGCTTCATAGATTGGCAGTGTATCGCTTGCGGTATTGCTGAAGGAAACTCTGCGGAGAAGAATCTTATTGTCACGCTTCTGCCATCGGAGCACCTGGTTGTTATTGCGCATGCCGCCGTATGCAATTCCGTCGGCAGTTCTGGCAATACGAGATACCATAAGCATTTCCCGGTCAAGAACAGAGTCGGGAATTTCATAGTAATAGGTATTCTTGTCTCTGTATACCGTGAACAGTCCTTCGTCTTCTTCAAAACTGTCTTTAATCACTTCTGAAAAAGCTTTGGGCTCATCATCTCCGGATGGAGCGGAGCGTTGGGGTCTCTCGGAGGGGCCGTTATTCTGCTGAACTGCATCCGTGCTGGCACAGCCGGCAATCAGAAAAGCAGTAAGCAAAATCACAGACAATCGATGTATAATTGTTGTCATAGATATGGTATTTGAATGCTAAAGTTTACAATCAAGACAAGGTGCCGTTATCTTAACTTTTCTTCAAGAAGAAAAACATCCGGAGTGTAAAAAGTTGATAACAAGATTATATGTAGCATTCTGATTAAGTTGTTGTTTTCTTAAAGGGGTTGGTGATAGTAACGATCAAGTAAAAGTGATTATGGCTTCAGAAAAAATTCGTTTTAAAGGTGCAATGGGTGATATGCTTTCAGCGAAAATTGATCGCCCGGATGGTAAGATCAGAGCCTGTGTTCTTTTTGCACACTGTTTTACATGTTCAAAAAACCTGAACGCGGTAGCCAATATTGCAAGGGCACTGAATAAAAAAGGAATACTGGTCTTCCGTTTTGATTTTACCGGCCTCGGCGAGAGCGGTGGCAGCTTCGAGGATACCAATTTCAGTTCAAACGTGGACGACCTGCTTGCCGCTTCAGATTACATGAAAAAAGAGATGAACGCCCCAACCATATTGATAGGCCACTCTCTCGGTGGAGCTGCGGTGCTCCAGGCGGCCGGAAAGATGGAAAGCGTAAAGGCTGTAGCCACTATCGGTGCACCGTCTGAACCGAAGCATGTGGAGCACCATTTTGAATCAAAAAAGGAGGAGATTGAGAAAGAGGGATCCGCTATCGTGAACCTGGCCGGGAGGCCTTTTCGAATCAAGAAACAGTTTCTGGATGATTTAAAGGAAACACGTATGAATCGATATGTGGAGGATCTGAACAGAGCATTATTGGTAATGCATGCTCCGCTGGACAATACGGTTGGGATTGACAACGCAGCTCACATTTATAAAATGGCCAAACACCCAAAAAGCTTCATTTCATTGCATAAGGCAGACCATCTGCTCACAGACGAAACATATAGCCGTTATGCAGGATCGATCATCGCAGAGTGGGCTGAGATTTATTTGTGAGCGGTCACCTGTCAGCTGGAAAATCCCTAAACTAAACCCTGTCGCATGCGGCTTGCAGCCTGAACCCTGAACATTTTACACTGTGCTATGCCTATAACCTTTGAAGCTCCAGTTTTCAACGTAAAGTCGGCCCTGAAAGCCGCAGACGCGGGGGTTGACCGTTTGGAACTGTGCAGTTCGTTTGCGGAGGGTGGGGAGACGCCGGGAGCCGGAATGCTGTCCTGGATTAAGAGTCGGGTGTCCATTCCGGTGTTCGCCATGATCCGGCCGAGAGGAGGTGATTATGCCTATTCATCTGATGAGATTAAGGTGATGGGGGAAGAAATGGAGAAGCTCGGAAATGCCGGTGCGGATGGTTTTGTGTTCGGTATTCTGAATTCGGATAACCGTATTCATGTGGCCGCATGCAGAGAATTGGTTGAACAGGCGGGTGATAAACCATGTACATTTCACAGGGCATTTGATGCCTGCAAAGATCCGGAAGTTTCCCTAGAGCAGATTATTGAATGCGGATTTAAACGAGTTCTAACTTCCGGACTAAAGGAGAGTATTGATGAGGGGCTGGATGAAGTAATCAGACTGCTTATTCATGCTAATAGCCGCATCGTCATACTGCCGGGTGGCGGACTGAAACCTGAACATTTGCCGACATTAATGGAAACAGGATATCTTCAAGAAGTTCATGCAAGCTGTAAGCGATGGAACAATGGGAGCAAAATCCCCATATTTGAGCCTGGACTGTTTCTTAAATTTCGCCGGCAAATGAACCGGTGAAGACTTCTTTCTTTTCAATTAGAATGATATATCGTTGTTTCCTGTTCAACATACTGAACTGCAAACAAATACAGTAAATTTAAATAGTCATGATGTCAGCAAAAACATATTTATCTGTTATATTAATTTCTGTTTTTTCCATCCTTGCTTTTGGTTGTGCTCAAACCCAGGAGCAATCCGAGACCATGGAAATGGAAGAGGAACCTGAAGTAATGATCGAACAGGCTGTTGCGGTCATCCATCCCACCGAGGGAAATGCCATTGAAGGATATGCAACCTTCACCCAGGCCGACGACGGCGTGAGAGTGCAGGCAATGGTATCCGGTCTGGATGCTGAAGCACTTCACGGTTTCCACATTCACCAATATGGAGACTGCAGAGCCTCTGATGGAACATCTGCCGGCGGACATTTTAACCCTGAAGATAATCCGCACGCTTCACCGACCGACGATGTACGTCATGTAGGAGACCTTGGTAATCTTCCCACCAATGAAGATGGTGTGGCAGAGATAGATTATACTGACACTCACATATCTCTAAGCGGTCCGAACTCAATTCTTGGTCGCGGCGTAATCGTACATGCGGGTGAGGACGATTTTGAGTCTCAGCCAACCGGTGCAGCCGGCGCCCGACTTGGATGCGGAGTAATCGGCGTGGCAAATCCCGGTCAATAGCATTTCAATCAGTCGATTTTCATATAAAAAAACATGAGTCTGGCCGGCATTAGGCGTCTACGTAGAAATACGTAGTCGTTATTTGCCGGCTATCTTTATGATAAATGGATTATAACTGAGGTTTTCATACCTTTCAAAATGCTCAGAATTCTATTATTACTATCCTTCTTAATTACTCCGGTACTGCAAGCTCAGCAGCTATCCGATATTGCCGGCAGCTGGTCGGGATCGATAACCGTATCCGGTCAGCAGCTCGGTATAGATTTTGTATTTAATTATGATGACGGTGAGCTCGACGGCACCATAGATATCCCTCAGCAGAATGCATTTCATCTGCCTGTCGAATTTCTTTATGTAGAAGAGGATTCTGTTGCTTTTCAATTTCAGACTGGTACAGGGCCGGCTGTATTTATGGGGACTCTGAATGAAAACAACGATGAAATCAGCGGCCTTTTTGAACAACTGGGTACCCGATTTCCCTTCTCTATCCAAAGACAGCAGCCTACTGTTAATTCAGCTTCTGAAGTTACCGGAAGAAATCTGATCATTCCCACTGAAGCCGGCCAGCGTTCAGGAACATATATTCAGGGCGATGCCGGCAAACCGCTGGTCATATTGATTACAGGATCCGGCTCACAGGACCGCGATGAAAATGTAGCCGGATTCCGGGTATTTGGCGAGTTGGCAGACCTGCTGCAGGACAGTTCTTACTCCAGCTTCAGATATGACGATATCGGGCTGGGAGAGTCAACCGGTGTCGAAGACGCGACATTGCAGGATCTGGCTGATGATCTTGAAGATATCATTGAATATTATTCCGTCAATTTCGATGACTCATTTGATGGAATCGTTCTCCTTGGTCACAGTCAGGGAGGTGCGGTAGCATCCATTGCTGCAACCGGGAATGACCGGGTATCCGGAATCATATTTATGGCTGCCCCTTTTCAGCAAGGTGATGAAATCATCAATCAACAGATTCGTGCCATTTCCAAAGCCCAGGCCGTTAGTGACTCCATTGTAAACCGGAATCTGGAGTTTCAGTCTCAGATTTATGAGGTTGTCCGCACCGGAGGTGAATGGAGTGAGATTGAACGGGATCTGTATACCCGTCTGGAGGACCAGATCAATACGCTTCCGGTTCAGCAGCGATCTGCACTGGGTGATATGGAAAGTTTTATTAACAGCCAGGTTTCCAGACAGCTTGCTGCCGCGAAAACAGACTGGTTCAAATCTTTTATCGAATTTAACCCTGTCGCAACCATTGATTCACTGCAGGTACCCATGCTGGCGATATTTGGGGAGAAAGATATGCAGGTGATCTTGGAGCCCAACCTCGAGGCTGCCGATAGTCTGGCTGCAAACACACAGGCAGACATTACCACTGTAACCGTACCGGATGCCAATCATCTGTTTCAGAGGGCAAATACAGGTATGCCCGGTGAGTACGGAATGCTCGATAAAGAATTCGCCGACGGATTTATAGAAGCGATTTATAAATGGCTTGAAGAACTATAAAATCACCGCAGAGCCGCAAAGTACGCAGAGTTTTCTATAGCCACAGAAACACGGAAGTTTTATTTAAAGTGGCTAAAATTTTTATACCAATAAATACATTTCACTCTGTGCTTCTGTGGCTAAACTCTCAGCGTCTCTGTGGTGAATATCCCTATCTATTCAGGCTTCCATTCTTTCATGCCGTCACGGATAACCGCATCCAGTTTATCAACTGAGACACGCTCCTGCTCCATGTTATCCCGGTAGCGGATGGTAACGGTGTTGTCGTCCAGTCCGTCAAAATCGACCGTAATGCAAAAAGGCGTGCCCGCTTCGTCCTGGCGACGATACCGCTTGCCGATGGAGCCGGACTCATCATATAGTACCGTAAATTCATCCTGCAGATCCTGCTTGATCTTGTGAGCCAGTTCCTGAAGTTCCGGCTTCTTGATAAGCGGAAAGATTCCAACTTTTGTGGGAGCAAGTTTGGGATGCATTTTTAAAACGGTTCGTGTATCTCCGTCGACCTCTTCCTCTCTGTAAGCATCGCATAGCACCATCAATGTGCATCGGTCAAGTCCGATAGAGGTTTCAATCACATAGGGGATATAGCGTTTCTGCTCTTTCTGATCAAAGAATTCCATCTTCTTACCGGAATATTCCTGATGCCGTGAGAGATCAAAATCGGTACGGTTGTGAATGCCCTCGACTTCCTGCCACCCGATCGGGAAATTAAACTGGATATCTGCCGCTGCCCGGGCATAATGCGCAAGCTTATCATCGGGGTGAGGTGTCACCCTGAGATTGTCCTCACGGATTCCGATGCTTTTGTGCCATTGAAGGCGTTTTTCCAGCCAGTGATCGTAGGATTCTTCATCGGTTCCGGGCTCCACAAAGTACTGCATTTCCATCTGTTCGAATTCTCTCATCCGGAATACAAACTGACGGGCAACAACTTCATTTCTAAATGCTTTGCCAACCTGTGCTATTCCAAAAGGGATCTGTACACGGGCCGTATCCAGTACATTTTTATAATTGACAAATATACCCTGCGCGGTTTCGGGCCGCAGGTAGATAGCATCATCGTCATCTTTTGAAGTGGCCCCATAGTGGGTTTTGAACATCAGGTTGAACTGACGCACTTCGGTCCAGTCGAACGCACCGGAATCGGGCGCTTTAATCTCTTCCTGCATGATGATGTCATACAGATCTTCACAGAGCCCCTTTCGGGTACCGGTTGTATCCAGCTGCTGCTGAAGTTCATCGGCTTTATCCGTATCGCCCTTGCTGCGAAGTTTTTCGATGTACTCTTCAATGAGCATATCGGCCCGATAGCGTTTTTTAGACTGTTTATCGTCTATCATCGGGTCATTAAAGCCTTCAACATGACCGCTTGCCTCCCATACTTTCGGGTGCATAAAGATGGCGGCGTCGATTCCCACAATATTATCGTGAGCCTGTGTCATTGACTTCCACCAGGTGTCCCGGATATTTCGTTTCAGTTCTGCGCCGAGGGGTCCGTAATCATACACGGCGGCAAGGCCTCCGTACACTTCTGACGACTGAAAAATAAATCCTCTTGATTTGGACAGAGATACGATTTCGTCAAGACCGGTCAGGTTCTTTTCAGGCATAAATGAAAATACGTTTATGATTTGGTTAGCTGATTTTCAGAATCTTTCAAAGAACACAAAGATAGGAAAAATCTCACCTCTTTGAACCGTTTGTGCGGATTGTTTGTTATTTTTGGACCCAGTTTAACTATAATCCATTAGTTGTTTATCGCAGATATTCGCAGAGTTAAGCATAGCTCAGCGAAACTCAGTGGTCAATCTGCGGAATTCTACGAGAAATTAAATATGACTGAATTCAAGATTGGTATTCTAGGTGCTACAGGTGCTGTAGGACAAAAATTTATTCGACTTCTTCAGGGGCATCCTTGGTTTAACATTACCGCGCTGGGCGCGTCGGAGCGTTCAGCCGGTAAAATTTACCGGGAAGCAGCCAACTGGATCGAAGCCACACCGATGCCGGGGTCAATAGCGGGAATCACAGTTCGAAATTGTGTATCCGGAGAATTTGATGACGTTGATTTTGTTTTCTCAGGTCTCGATTCATCGGTTGCTACAGACATTGAGAAAGATTTTGCCTCCGCAGGTATCCCGGTGATCAGTAACGCAAAAAATTACCGGACGGACCCTACCGTGCCCCTGCTGATTCCGGAGGTAAATCCGGATCATATTGATCTGATCAAAAAACAATACTTTACTAAAGACGGATCCGGCTGGATTGTGACGAATCCCAACTGTGTAGTTGTACCGCTCGTTACGTCACTGAAGCCACTTTATGATGAATTTGGCATCGAGGCAGTCATTGTTACCTCCATGCAGGCCATTTCGGGTGCAGGATATCCGGGTGTGGCCAGTCTGGATATTCTGGGCAATGTGATTCCCTTTATAGGAGGTGAAGAATCCAAGATTGAAAGCGAACCCCATAAACTGTTGGGCAGTCTGAAAAAAGACGGCGTTTTGAATGCTTCATTTCCGATTCAGTCTACAGCTACCCGGGTTCCGGTCGAAAACGGCCACATGCTTTCTGTGACGGTAGGGCTGAAGAAAAAAGCAACCGCTTCAGAGGTTAAACAGGCGATGGGAGAATGGAAAAGTCCCGTCGCAGGACTCGGTCTGCCATCCGCTCCGCCGTTTCCGATAAAGGTTCATGAAGATCCCAGGTATCCTCAGCCACGGCTGCATGCCGACAGTGAGAAGGGGATGCAGACTGCGGTCGGGAGAATCCGCGAAACCAATGTAATGGATGTCTCTTATATCGCTATGGCTCATAATACTGTTCGGGGCGCAGCGGGCGGAGCCATTCTGAATGCAGAGCTATTGGTAAAAAAAGAGTATTTATGATACCAGATGTACGATGATTGATGAGTGATGTTAGATTTATTCTGTTATGAATTCATCCATAAACTTACATCACAGATCGCTCATCAGTCATCTAACATCTCACATCAAATAAGGAATGTCCCACAAAAAACTTCCCACCAAAATCTGCCCGGTATGCAACCGCCCTTTTACCTGGCGGAAAAAATGGGAGCGTGATTGGGATAATGTGAAGTACTGCAGTGAACGATGCAGGAGGAATAAGGAGAGGGGATGATATGCGATTGGCGATATGCGAGCTCAGATTTCAGAAGTATTTTCTAATTCAGTATTGAGTATTGAGTATTGAGTATTGAGAAGGAGAATTATACCCTGCCTTCGCTGACCGCTGACCGCTGACCGCTGACCGCTGACCGCTGACCGCTGACCGCAAATATTGATTTCTGATTTGTAAATAGTGATTGTCGATCCCTGATTTATTTCAGATCCTGCCTGTTGAAGCCTGTCCCAATTTGCCTCGCTGAGCATTTTCAATTATTCTTTAAAAGTATTTGAATTGTAAAGCATTCGCATGAGACTCCACGCCTTTTCCATTATTACCGCACTTTTTGCCTGTCTGTTTTTGAGCGCCTGTTCAACAACACAAACAGTTATTCCAGCTGCCGGACCGGATATGTCTTACCAGGAAGTGCCCATGCCTGATGAATTTATATCAAGCGAATATCCAAGACCGGATACCTGGGCAAAGTATCCGGGAGGGAGATCCATGTTGACCAGGGCTATTCAGATGAAAACCACAATTCCTGATCAGGCTCGCCGCGATGGCTACTCGGGCCGGGCGGTCATTACCTATGTTGTAGATAAAGAGGGCCACGCTGGTAAGGTCGAGGCTCTGATGAGCCCGCACGAGTCCATCACAGAAATGTATAAAGAACTTATAGGAAATCTGAACCGATGGGAGCCTGCGATGTTAAATGGGGAACCGGTTCCACAGAAATACATGGTTGTCGCCTCCTTCCGGGATGGTAACAGCGAAGAAGACAATTAAATCAAATGTAAACATTCATCACCCGCCATTTTTAATTCTTAAAACCGAATACTTTCCCGTCTCCCGTCACGCCGATCCTGACTCGGTAAATTTCTCAACTCGTTCCGGATCATCCGGCCGGGACAGAAGGCTGATACTGATAAGCAGGATCACGTTTACAGCCAGGCCAAAGATTCCTTCATGGACCGGCAGGGGTTTCAGTTCAGGCAATAGAAGAAAAAATGTATTGACGGCGATCCCACCAAACAAACCGGCGAGCGCTCCGCTTTTCGTGGCACGCGGCCAGTAAAACATAGCAAACACGACCGGAAAGATCTGAGCTACGCCTCCATAAGCACCCAGCAACAGTGATACAATCGATATGTCTATCACAACTGCAAACAGATAGGAGATCAGTCCGATGACCAATACCAGCATTTGAATCATAAACCGTTCTGTATTGTCTTGAATCGGGTTTTTCAGCAATGGCCGTATTGTATCCCGAACAGCGATAGAGGCAGCTGAGTGCAGAATAGCGTCACCGGATGACATGGAAGCGGCCAGAGCTCCGGCACAAAAGAGCCCGATAATTACCGCAGGCAGGTCGAGCTGCATGAGTATATATGGCAGTATACTGTCGGCGGGTTCCACACCCGGAAAGGCAACCACAGCCGAAAAACCGATCAGGAGTATCGGAACCATAAACAGTAAAAAAGTGGGGTATAGAACCACGCTTAAACGGAATGATTTCGGACTCCGGGCAGCATAGCTTCTCATGAAAAAATGCGGCCAGACCGAAAAACCGACCGCGGAGACCAATACTGCCGATCCGTATCCCCACCAATTCCAGGGTTCCGAGCCATTTCCTGCAAGACCGGGTGCCTGCAGCATGGCCTCCTTTCCCGAATCAAGTATTGCCGTAAACATCTCTTCTATACCGCCATACAGTTCGGTGGGCAGATAAATTCCGAGGATCCAGGCTAAAACCATCATGATCATCCCCTGAAACGCATTGGACCATCCCACACCCATCACACCACTGAAGTACACATAGATTAAAACAACCAGGTAAGTGATTCCTGCACCGGCCCAATAGGGGATCAGTCCCTCGCTGATTACATTCAGTACATAACCTGAACCAATCATCTGAAGTGTCAGGTAGGGGATAAACACGGCTACACTCAGCAAGCCAAGGATTACCGAAAGACTTCTGCTGCTGAACCGATTGGCCAGAAGCTCGGCCTGCGTGACAAACCCGAATTTTTTGCCCAACCGCCAGGCACGCGGACCAAAAAAGTAGAGCGGCACAATGCCAATCAAGCCGTATGCGATAATATAGAAAGCAGCTGCTCCCCTGGAATAGGCCCAGCCGGGTCCGCCCAGAAAAGCAAAGGAAGAGAAGATGGATGCACCCAGCACAAAGTACATGATAAAGACGTTCATGTTCCGGTCGCCCGCAACATAGCCGTCCACACCTGAGGTAATACGTAGAGATGGCAGTATGCCCATTACCAGCGAGACAAGCAGATAAAGCCCTACAATGATCAGAATAGCAGTCCCCGATTCCATGTCAGACGTCTTCAGCTTTGTGTTTATGATCAGATACATACAGTCCCGTCATGGCGGCAAAACTGATAAGTACCCAAAGAATAACCCAGGCAAAACTAAGCGGAAAACCGAATATCAAAGGCAAGGGGTCGGAGAATATTGCATGGCCCGGCCAAACCACTGCCAGTACTGCGAAACTCATCACAATGACGAAAACAAGCCTGCTTCGATTGAGGGTAAAGGTGAAGTGTTTTCTCGCTGGGATGTCTTTTTGTTTCTGATTCATTGTCTGAATCTATTTCTTAAAAGTGAAAAGTGAAAAGTGAAAAGTGAAAAGGAACATATCCCTGTTTCTCCCAAGACAGGCTTTGCCTGCTTGGTCGAATCGGTACCCTCTTGCCGAAGGCATTCCTGCGGGGCGTGAGGGGACGATTCCTCACCCCAATCAGGTTTTTCCCAAATTAACGTACCTCGTTGCACACAAACTCTCCCTGTCCGTTAGTTTGCGGTTTTACAAAAACGGCTGCTGTCAGTGCGGGGATAGAGAATCGGCCATTGGAGGATACAGTTGTCTGGCGTATTACGTCATCACGGCCGTTTTCAAGCAGTGGATGCAGCTCCATACCGTAGAGCCCGGTATCGATGGCTTTCGGTTCGTTGTCGGCGTTGAACAGCACCAGGATTCCGTCAACATTTGAATCAAGGGATTCTCCCGCTCAGACACCATCGGAGATGGTCATGGCAATCAGGCCAGGATCCTGGTCAGGGCCGGTGTTATGGAAAGTCACCCGCTTGTGAATTTCATCTGCAGATCGTAATCGAAATAGCGGCGAACTATAGCGGACTCTAATCTGGTCCAGAAACACCTCTCGAGTGAATTCCATCTGATCTTTGGTAATGTCCACATTCTCGTTCTGTATGATGGTTCGGAGTGCATCCCAGCGATCCTCATTTCGCCATGCCGGAGGCAGGCCCTTGCCCCACCTTGTGGTTTCCAGCGTGTAGTCGATGGCATTGTACCAGTCACCTGAGTCGTAACTGTCACGATCCATGGATTTGGATCTGAGCAAGTCGGTACCCAGTTGATAAAACGGTACACCCTGACCATAGTTGATAAATGCATTGCTGATCAAGTGCACCCGAACTCGTTCTTCCATTGAGAGATCAAAGGGAAGCTTGGCCTGGGTGTTATCCCACAAGGTCTCATTGTCGTGTTTGTCGAGATAATTAACGGTTTCCTGGGGCAACAGGGTGTATCCGATTCCCTCATTTCCGCCGGTCACCACCTCTCCGAAACGATTCACATAGGGATACGTGCTCAGGTTGCCAGCCATGCCTACCCGAATGCGGTCGGCCTGATCCAGCAGGGCAGCTTTATCATCAGCTGACGCATTCGATTCCTCATTAGGAAAGAGATACTTCCCGGTGGCAAAACCCTGGTCGCGGCCGGTCCAGGAATAAAACCCGCCTTTCACGGCATCCCGGATCCGGTCGTTGAAATGCCCGATCCCCATTCCGCCGGTCATGAACTGGGTGGCCTGATCAAAAATGCGGTTGTCGGCCACCTCGCCGAAATTCCATCCCTCGCCATAGATGTAGATATTTTTGCCGTCCACGCCGTGTTCCTCAATAGTGAGTTCATTGAGAGCCTGCTGAAGATTTTCCATGACGTATTTAGGATGGTGGCCCATCAGGTCAAACCGGAAGGAGTCCACCTTGTAGTGCTTCGCCCAAAGCAGCACCGAGTCGATGATCAGCTTCTCCATCATCCTGAATTCGGCTGCGGTGTTGGCACAGCAGGTGGACGTTTCCACCTCGCCGGTGTCGATATTCAGCCGCTGGAAGTAGTCGGGCACCACCTTGTCGAGCACAGAATAGGTAGACAGTCCCGTGGCGTGGGTGTGATTGTACACCACATCGATCACCAGCTTCAGTCCGATCTCATCCAGCGCCTTCACCATTTCACGGAATTCGAGGATACGCTTTGGGCCATCCGCATTGGTGGAATAACTGCCCTCGGGTACGTTAAAGTGATAGGGATCGTAGCCCCAGTTAAATCCGTCATATCGGGCCGGGTGATCAGGATACCTCGCGGCCAGGGTGTTCTGTATATCCAGCGTAACTGGATCCTCCTCCGCCATCTCCTCAAACACGTCACGGATGGGTCGGTCACCGTATTGCTCACACTCTTCAGCCAGCTCCTCTATCCCCAGCCGGTCGCAAAGCAGCCGGTAGGGATCGTCCAGGTCCACCCGCTCACTTTGGTCTTCTATGATGGAGGCAATATCGTTCACCGGAAGCAGATGAAGATGCGTGAGACCGGCTTCGGCGAGTTCCTTCAGATGGTTCATGCCGTCCGACAGATCCTGTCCGTTCACGCCATTATGCGTAAACGCCATATAGGTACCCCGATGAGGTTCGGGCACGGTTTGATCGATGATACTGAAGTCCCGCATATGTGCTTCATAGAGGGTGATATCGGTGGGAAAGGGGAGTTCTTTTACCAGGCTGTCCCAGCCCTCCGGTTTCAGCTCCGGATCTTCCGACAGATTCACAAACTGGCTGAATTCACTGTCAGTCGAAAGGCTCACGGAATACGGATCGGTCACTTCATACTGTTCCATTGTGTTGGTCTGGCGATGGTACACCTGAATATCAAATCTGTAAAACATACGGTCCCAACTGCCGGGACCTTCAAACTGCCAGACTCCGTTCTCCGGTGAATCATCTAAGGAAGCAACCTCTTCTACCATATTTTTTTCATTATCATAAATCCGCAAGGTGACCGATTTTGCGGTGGGAGCCCAGAGGTTCAGCTCAATCGAATCTTCGTGATATACCGGCCCCAGGTCTCCATCGAAGTAGAACAGATCATCCAGCACACCATGCCGCTGCACATTTGTGGCTGCAACCGGATAACCCGATCCGTCAAACGCAACGGCAATAAGCTGACCTTTTAATGCATCCCTGATATCATTTTCATCTGCATTAACTTCAAAAAACTGCCTCTCACCAAGATGTCTCAGGCGGGACTGAATCAGAGGTATATCAGCATCAGTGGGATTGAGTTCTAAAAAGCTTCCGCCGGATACTTCTGTATCATATACATAAATGTCAGCTTCTTGGCTATAGTAAAGAGCATAGGAGAAGGCATTGGTTTCCGGTTCCCAGATCAGGTAGTCTGCGGTTATCCAATGTGCTGCGGCTCCATCGATCGATATCGGTTCCGGATTCGGTTCAGGCTCTGGTTGGACACCGGGCCTTTCGGTGGTTGAGCAGCTTATTAAGATGAAAAGTATAGGTGCGATGAATTTGATCTGATGAGTCATGCGTGAAATGTTTGGTAAATCTTAAATTCTTGTAAAGCTACGATAAATGGATGCTTTGCGTAATAGATGAAGCAAAGTAGGTGAGAATTAGATTTGGAGCAAGAAGGGGTGAGTTTCAGGGTGAGTTTTGCTCCCAAATTCAATAGTTTATTTGCCTGATGAGCACATTTCGATACGCAGACATAGCCTTCCCTACCGCAGTTCGGCGACTATTTACCTATGAGACACGAAACCCATCCATTCAGCCCGGAATGCGTGTCTGGGTCCCGCTTCGAAGTGAATATGCTATCGGAATGGTTGTGCAGGTGCACTCCCGAAAACCGGAGTTTGAAACCCGTCCCATCGAGCGTCTGTTGGATGATGAGCCAATTATGAACCATTCGATGTTACAGCTGACGGAATGGATTCACCGTTTTTACTACTGCAGCTGGGGTGAGGCCATACAGGCGGCGCTTCCTGTGGGTCTTAATTTTACATCCGAAAAGCGGCTTCAGGTTGCGAAAGGATTTAAGGAAAAGATATCGGATCAGGAAAGAGAACTGCTGGAAGAGATTGCAGAAAGTAATATAACCCTTAAAGAGGCGCAAAAACGCTGGCGTGATGGTAAGGGAAAGGCATTTCTGAAAAAAGCCCTGAAACAGAAATGGATCACCGTCTGGGAGCAGCCAAAACAGAAGGTGGATTACAAGAAAATAAAACACTGGAAACTGGGTGAATCCGTAAATGCCGAAAATATATTGGCTGATCTGGATGGCAAGGAACTCGAGAATAAATGGGTGCAGGCGTTCGAAAAACTGGCCGGGATGAATCTGCCGCTGCCGCACCGGGAACTGCTGGAGGATGATCTTTTCACATCATATACCCTGAACCGGATTGAAAAGGAAGGATGGATTGAGTCGGTAGACCTGCCCGTGGAGAGCGAGCCTGTTCACAATGGCATCCACAGGCCGGATGAGATTAAAACCCTCTCTGATCAGCAACAGGAGGCGTTTGAACAAATCCGTAGTTCGCTGGATGACCGCTCATTCAAGAGCTATCTGCTGTTCGGCGTTACAGGTTCGGGTAAGACCGAAGTTTATATCCACGCTCTGAAACACGCCCTGGAGCAGGGCCGGGGCGGACTCGTACTGGTTCCCGAAATTGCGCTGACCCCTCAAACGGTCCAGCGGTTTTATCACATATTTGGAGATCAGATTGCCGTGCTGCACAGCCGTCTGACCGACCGGGAGCGGTTCGAGGCGTGGCAGAGCCTGAAGTCGGGTGAGAAACAGATCGCGATTGGGCCCCGCTCGGCGGTGTTTGCTCCGGTCAGGGATGTGGGGCTGATTGTCGTGGATGAGGAGCATGACACGTCCTATAAGCAGTACGACCCCGCACCGCGCTATCATGCCCGGGATGTCGCGGTCATGCGCGCTTTTATGGAGGGAGCAGTTGCGGTATTGGGTTCGGCTACACCCGGTATGGTCTCCATACAGGCTGTAAAGGAGGATAAACATGAATTGCTGAATCTCCCGATGCGACCGACAGGAACCATGCCGGAAGTACGCATCCTGAACATGCTTGAATATAAATCGGCAATGAGAGGCCCGCTAACCGTAGAGTTGTTTAGCGAAATTCAAAAAGCTCTTGAGAAAAAAGAACAGGTCATCTTGCTCTATAACCGGCGCGGTTTTGCATCCTATCTGCAGTGCGAAAACTGTGGACATGTGCCCGAAAGTCCGGAGAGTTCCACCAGCCTTACCTATCACAAGAAGAAAAACATCTTGCTTGATCATTACAGCGGATATTCGCGGCGGGCTGACAACCGGTGTGAAAAGTGCGGTTCCGAAAACTTGGTGACCAAAGGCAGCGGTACCCAACAGGTGGAAGAGGAGATGGCAAAGCTATTTCCCGATGCCCGTTTGCTTCGAATGGATCGTGACAGTACATCCGGAAAACGGGGGCACCAGACGATCTACGAAAAATTTCTTAACGGAGAGGCGGATATCCTGATCGGAACACAAATTGTGGCCAAGGGCCTCGACTTTCCGAATGTAACTGTTGTGGGTGTGCTGAATGCCGATACCGAACTGGCATTCCCGTCATTTCGTGCCGGGGAAAGAATGTATCAGCTGCTGAGCCAGGTGGCAGGCCGGGCGGGACGAGCTGAAAAACCGGGTGTGGTGTATGTTCAGACATGGAAACCGGATCATCCGGCCATACTTTGTGCAAGGAATCACGATTTTAAGGCATTTGCAAAACACGAGCTTGCGAACAGAGAGATGCTTGGTTATCCGCCATATTCACGAATGGTGGTATTTCAGTTCAAGTGTCCCTCTATCCAAAAAGTACAGGCTGTGGCTGAGAGCTTTTGCAATGCCATGAGGTCCGTAGTAGGAGAGGATTTGGTGATGGGTCCGTCACCCTCCGTGATTGAATGGATAAGCGGCCAGTACCAATGGGAAGCCAATATCAAACTGAGCCGCAAATT
>JAWVZW010000004.1:0-18229 GCA_033721975.1 Balneolaceae bacterium | reverse complement strand
TCATTGGCCGGTCTGAACTCATCAGACTGACATCAATATCAGGATGCGGATTTTTCACCTTTAAAAGCGTCAAATACCATTTTAAGATCATTGGCCACTTCTTCGCGTGTTCTTCCTTCAATGCGGTGACGCGGAACCATCGCTTTGATTTCTCCGTCCACAAAAAAGGCAAATGAAGGGGAAGATGGCGGGTACTCACTGAAGTACTCCCGTGCACGTGCAGTGGCTTCTTTGTCCTGTCCGGCAAATACCGTAACCAGATGATCAGGTTTTACTTCCGACTCCTCCAGCGCGATAGCCGCACCGGGTCGGGCATTACCTGCCGCACATCCGCAAACAGAATTAATGACCATTAACATGGTTCCCTTGTTGTATTCTTTCATGGCCCGGTCTACATCTTCAGGAGTTTTAAGCTCTTCAATACCGAGATCAGTCAGCTCTTTTCTCATCCAGGATGTATCGGGACCTACGCCAAATCCGAATTGCATATATCTGTGTCGATTTAAGTTAGATTGTTATCTTTTCTCGGTATGAAGATAAAAAATTTATATCACTTTTTTGAGCTTCATGAACCGATTATGGCCCTTAAACAATCTATTGTAAAGCGAAAACGTTCGTCAAACATGATCAGCAAAAAATTTGATTTCGCACCCCATTTATGCGCCTTTATATGTGCGCTAACCATTCTTACAGCATGTGGCAGTACGGCTACGGTCTCCCCGGAACGGACTTCTGAAGCGCCGGTAATAGACGGCAATTTGTCCGACTGGAACACTTCAAGTACCCTTATTGAATCGGATGATCAATCCAACACCTATGCACGGTATGATGAGGATTACCTGTATCTTTACATCGAAATTACCAGTCCCTTCAGAGATCGGGCGATCAGGCAGTCCGGGTTAATCGTGTATCTGAGCGACCGTGAAGAAACACGAAATAAAACCGGTGTGGCCTTCCCTTCCGGATCATTCAATCTGTTGCGTGAGGACCCCGCTATCTATAATGATTTCCTTACTGAATCGGACTGGTTTTCCAACCCCGCAAACATTGATCTGCTGGAAACTCTTGAGGAAGATATTTTTGACAGGATTATGATCGTGGAACGCCCTGACGGCAGAAATGCCGATTATGGATTCATCGATTACTCCCGTATTGAAGTAGACGGAATGAGGATCGCCTCTGATAATCGAAGCAGGTATATCTCTGTGGAAATGCAGATTCCCAGGAATGGGAATTCCATTTACGGTTTCAGCGGTGATGAGGTATGGCTGGGACTCGCTGTTGAAACTCCTTCATTCAGATTCAATAACGATAATGAATACAGCCCAACCATGAATCGACAGAGGGACATCTACGGCAATCAGCGGCAGCGACAGCCAAGAAGGCAGGATCTCAGCCGAAGTTTGGGCGCCTTCGAAAAATGGATGAAACTTGAGTTGAATTAAATCAATTCATCCAGTCCAGATACTCATTGCTTCTGAATAAAAAAATGCCGCTCCATGAAAGATATTTTTCATGGGCGGCATTCTACATTCCAGGCACCTGCAGATTCATAAAAGATAAATCTGCAGAACTGTTATTTATTTGGCGCCGGCATAGTTCTTAGCCACTTGTTCCCAATTCACAACATTCCAAAACGCATCCAAATAATCAGGTCTGCGGTTTTGGTAATGCAGATAGTAGGCATGCTCCCAAACATCAACACCAAAAATAGGAGTAAGTCCATTCATCAATGGGCTATCCTGATTCGCGGTTGAGAGAACTTTAAGTCCGCCATTGTTATCTACGCATAACCATCCCCAGCCGGAACCGAACTGAGAGCCGGCCGTGCTTTTGAATTTCTCTTTGAATGCATCAAAGCTGCCAAATTCTTTTTTAATGGCTTCACCAAGTTCTCCTGATGGGTTGCCGCCACCGTCGGGTGACATGACAGTCCAAAAGAGTTTATGGTTTGCATAACCTCCACCGTTATTGACAACTGTCTGTCTTTTGTCGGTGGGAATTTCATTGACACGCTTTAAAACTTCTTCAATGGGAAGTTTTGCAAATTCGTGTCCTTCAAGGGCAGCATTCAGTTTATTGGTGTAACCCTGATGGTGTTTTGTATGGTGGATTTCCATGGTCCGCGCATCAATATGAGGCTCGAGCGCGTCATAATCATACGGTAAGTCAGGTAATGTGAATGACATATCAGTTTTCCAGTTTATTCGTTTGCGATTAAATTTCTGCAACGCTTTTTAGAGCAATGCGTTACCTATATACATCCTATGCTTCTAGAAAAAACAATACACCAAAAACGTTCCATGAAACTTTTTTACGGTTACAGACACATTTCGTTTGGTGAGGCAAAGCTTCATCGGTAAATTCAAGCAGTAATTTTCAACACACCTATCGGCAATTATGGCATTCGATTACGATGTAATCATCCTTGGAAGTGGCCCGGCCGGCTTCTCCTGTGCAATGCAAAGCACAAAATTCGATAAAAAAGTATTAATTGTTGAAGCAGACGCGAGCAGCCTCGGCGGTACCTGGCTTCAAAAAGGAACGGTACCGAGTAAAGCTTTACGGGAAGCGGCCAGCCTGATTCAGAAATTTCACACTCAATTCGGTGATGAAAGAGGCCGGAAACCCTATGAAAAATTCCGGATGGAGGATCTTCTGGTTTATAAGAGAGCCATTCTGGAGAGCAAAAATAAAAAGGTTAAACAGGACCTAATTAAAAATAAACTCGACACGGCCCGCGGACGGGGCAAAATTCTGGATGCACATACAATTGAGGTTTCCGATCAGCTGAAGAAAAAGACTACATATACCGCAGAAAATATCCTGATTTCAACAGGAAGTAGTCCCAAATCACCTGAAAATTTTGAGATCGACAACAAAAACCTGCTGAATTACGATTCTATCCTCGACTTGACGCATATCCCGAGGCGACTGGTTATCGTTGGGAGTGGTGTGATCGCATTTGAGTACGCTACTATTTTCGCTGCCCTTGGAACACGCATTACCCTGCTGAGCGACACAACAGAAATACTTTCTTTTCTCGACAGCGAAATTAAAGATGAACTGATTTCCATTCTAAAGAAAAGTAATATCCAGATCTTCTGGGAATCGAAGGTTACCAAAGTTAACAGAAATGACCTGCGAACCTGTATGGAAGTAACCTTCACTCAGAAGAGCGATGACCGTAAACACGTTTCTGAAACCGATCACATCCTCTATGTCGGGGGAAAAACTCCAAACACTAAAAATTTATGGAGTGATGAACTGGATCTTGATGTAGATGAAAACGGATACATTGCTGTGGATGACAAAATGCAAACTTCCGTTCCGTCCATCTATGCCGCCGGGGATGTGGTAGGAGACCCTTCCTCAGCTGCCGCTTCTTTTGTTCAGGGCAGAATGGCATCCTGCAACATGTTCGATATGCCCAAAGATTCGCCTTCGGGAGAAACTCCATTCGGAATTTATTCCATTCCGGAAATATCGGCCATCGGACTAACAGAGAAAAAGGCTAAAGAGATGGGAATCGACGTTACCGTTGGAAGAGCTCTCTATGAGAATACAACTCAGGCTAATGTCAGCTACGAATCTGAAGGACTCCTTAAGCTTGTATTCAGAACCGATGATCTGAAATTGCTGGGTGTCCACATCATAGGAAGCCAGGCAACCGACCTGATTCATCTGGGTCAGGCGGTGATGGCTCAGGGCGGAGATATTAAATACTTTATTGAAAATGTTCTGAATTACCCCACCTACTCAGAAACCTACCGCATTGCAGCTTTCAATGGAGTCAACCGTGTCTACAAGGCGGGTGTTAAATACAAGAATATCCTGGACACCTGATTTATAGGGTATTTATCATGTAAAAGGTTATCTGTAATCCCTACACATAGTGAATAGCCTTGGGCAAACCTTCTGAATCTGTTTCAGGATTTTCCGGAAGGGTTTTGATTCCTTTTTCAACAGACTGATGAGCTCCAAGTGCCAGTGCCATGGCATCTACGATGTCATCTTCCTCAACCTCGTTTCTCCGAAAATCCTCTTTGATATCCCGGAAAAAGTCGGCCGCGATGGGCTTGCGATCACTGATCAGACTAAGCCGATGCCGGATTCCTTTTTTGGTATTCTTTTTCTGATAGATCATTCCTCCGTTCAGTTTCATGAACAGCAGCTCGGGATGACTCTCCAGTATCTTCTCTCTCCATTCCGGATTTTCGGTCAGAAACTGATCCAGCGTGCGGATTTTGGGCGTGATGTTCCAGGCCTGAAGCGTGAGCTTCTTTTCCGTAAACTCATAGCTTTGCATATTCGCCTCTGCATAGGAAGGGGCGTGCAGTGCAGGACGAATGGGCGGACTAAACACACTGGAAGCATACTCTGAACCGAGTTTTTCGCGAAGAAGCCTGTCGCACTCACGGGTATACTCCTCATCTTCCAAACCGATGGGCATATCAATAAAAACCCTGTCGTACTCTTCCAGGGCTTTTTTCAGGTCGTCATTTGTTCTCAGTACGTGATATGCCGGCTTTTCGTCGAACGTAATCAGAAGCCAGCCGGCTTTGCAGCCATCAATTCCTGCGGTTTTCAATAGTCTGGATTTTTAAGGTTGATATCTTTGATAAATAAAATGGAATTTCCTTCTACCCTTTTGCGGATTTACGAAGTGATATATGAAGCTCCTTCAGCTGTTCTTCATCCACTTCACTGGGTGAATTATCCATTACGCTCTGGGCTTTTTGATTTTTCGGGAATGCAATTACATCCCGCAGGCTTCTGGCTCCGGCCATCAGCATAATCATTCTGTCAAAACCCAGTGCAATACCTCCGTGGGGCGGCGCTCCATATTTGAATGCATTCAGCAGAAAACCGAATTTTTCATAGGCTTCCTCCTCATCAATTCCCAGCAAGCTGAAAACCCTTTTCTGAACTTCATGATCATGAATTCGGATCGATCCGCCTCCAATTTCATTTCCATTTAAAACCAAATCATATGCCAGGGCATTCACGTTTTCAGGATCTGATTCAAGCTTATCCAGATCCTCAACCTTAGGAGAAGTAAATGGGTGATGAAGAGCATAGTAGCGCTTATCCTCTTTCGACCACTCAACCAGCGGGAAATCCGTTACCCAGAGAAATCGAATCAATGACTTATCAACCAGATCAAACTCATCGCCCGCAATCAATCGGAGTGAGCCCATCTGTTTATAGACTTCGGGTGCAGGTCCTGCGAGAATCAACACAAGGTCACCATCCTTTGCCTCTGAATGGTCAGCCATTGCCTGGATGGTTTCATCATCCAAAAACTTGCCAACACTGCATGTTATTTCACCTTCATTGAGCCGCATAAAGATCATGCCGGCTGCACCTGCTTCTTTAACGGCCTTATCGGTAAGCCGGTCTAAAGCTCCCCGTCCGAGTGTACCCTGTCCCGGAACCGTGATGGACAACACACGCCCACCCTTTTCCACAGTACTGTTGAATATCTTGAATCCTGAATCCTTTACGATTTCCGAAATGTCATGAATAGGTACTTCAAACCGAAGGTCCGGCTTATCGGAACCATAAGTCTCCATGGCTTCCCGGTATGTCATCCTGGGAAATGGGGTTTTAATATCCACATCCAGATGTTTTTTCCAGACCGTCTTCATCAGATCTTCGTGGATGGAGTATATCTGATCTTCATTTACAAATGACATCTCCACATCAATCTGGGTAAACTCCGGCTGCCTGTCGGCACGCAAATCCTCATCCCGAAAACATTTTACTATCTGAAAATAGCGGTCCATTCCCGAAACCATCAGAATTTGCTTATACGTCTGAGGACTCTGAGGCAGGGCAAAAAACTTACCCGCATTCACGCGGCTGGGCACCAGATAGTCCCTTGCTCCTTCCGGTGTAGATTTCATCAAAACAGGTGTCTCTATTTCAGTGAAATGCCTGTCGTGATAAAAATTGCGAACCGTATGCGCCACTTCCGATCGTAGCAGCATGTTATTCTGTAAAGCAGGCCTGCGCAGATCCAGATACCTGTACCGCATCCGAATCTCTTCATTGGTTTGAATATCATCCTTAATCTCAAAAGGAGGTGTTTCCGCTTTTGAATAGACTTCCAAATCAGATACTTCAACCTCGATTTTTCCGGTCTTCATTTCAGGATTGATGGTCTCTTCACTTCTGCTGATCACCTTGCCCCTGACTCCGATGACGTATTCCGGCCTTAAATTTTCGGCCATACCATGGAGCTCACCACTGGTCTCATCAAATCGTATCTGCGTAATGCCATACCTGTCCCGAAGATCAATAAAAATCAATCCTCCCAGATCCCTTCGTGTAGACACCCAACCATTCAACGTTACGTCTTGTCCAATATCGTCGATTCCAAGTTCACCACAGGTGTGGGTTCGGATCCAGCTCATAAAAATCTTGTTTTAATGCAATTAATGTCGTTTCCTTTTCAAGATCGTAAAAATACAGAATCCTGAAACCATTCGCTTATCTCTCTGTGGAAGAAATCCTGATCATAAATCTGTTCAGCAGCTTTTTTTTGTGCGGGTTGATTTGGACCGTTCAGCTTGTGCACTATCCATCCTTTCACGGATTTGAGAAAGAGAAGTATGCCGGATGGATGGCTTTTCATAAATCCAGGATCTCTATCATCGTTGTTCCCGTGATGCTTGCTGAGCTGGGAAGTTCAGTTCTACTCTCTTTTGTTGAAAATCAATTTCTGACGCTGAATCGCGCAGGACTGGCAGTTGTGATACTGATCTGGCTGATTACTTTTTTTGTTCAGGTACCCCTGCACGGTAAGCTTTCGAGTGGGTACCGGGAAGAGATCGTTCGGAAGCTTGTTACCTCCAATCTCTGGCGCACAAGCCTGTGGACCATCAAATCAATTCTGGGAATCATTCTGTTAACCAGGATTCTATAAATTGGCTGTGCATTTTTTTAAATAAGATCGCTGAAGGAAGTGTACCATTTTGAGTCATTAGGATCAGTCAGAATCCACATCATTCTGAGAGAAAATAGATCCTGGATAAATCATTTACCCTGTGCGGGGATCGTTATTCAATCAGGCAGCCTGATCTGCAGGTTGCGGTAATAGATCCGGCTGTCAGGATCATGAGCCTGAAGCGCAATGGTCCCGCTGCCCAGGCGTGAAGATTCCTCACCATTCTCCGGTACAGTATATTCCATAACCGTTGCATCATCTACTTTAAAAGTGATATTACGGCCTTCCACGCGAATGGTATATGTAAACCACTCTTCATCATCGTGCGGTGCATTATTCATTACATTATTTACACCATAAAGGCTTCCTGTCTTTCTCGGGTCATTGTGAGTTGCATTCACCTGGGCTTCATATCCTTCTGAGGGCCATCCACGGTCCTGATATTGCGTATGGAAGTATATTCCGGAATTAGCGCCGGGATATGTATATACCTCCGCACGAAATTCAAAATCCTGAAAATCGGCATCCCCAACAGGGCCATCATAGAAAAGGTGTGCCCTGGGACCATTCACCACTATCTTGCCATCTTCAATCTGAAATGACTCCGGATTTTCTGACGCTCTCCAACCATCGAACGATTCCCCATCCCAAAGAGAAATCCATTCAGAATCACTTTGAGAGGGTGTTTGATCACTTCCCGCACATCCACCCATGATCACAAATAGTACTATGATCATGGGGATGAACTGTTTATTCCAGCGATCTATACGGATGTATGGATGATGTTTTTTCATTAGTCTTGAATTGAGCGTTTTCAACATAATCTGCGCAACTCAGCGACCCCTCTGCGAAAATCAGCGAGAAATGAATTCAGAAAGTTATAGTTCTCGCAAAGAAGCGCAGATTAAACGCAGTGTTACGCAGAATTTTTTATCACAACATTCTATCTCATCAGCTTCTTGTACTTGATTCGGGTGGGCTGATCCTCGTCGATGCCGAGTCGCTGCCTTTTATTTTCCTCATACTCCTGATAATTTCCTTCAAACCAATAGACCTGGCTGTTTCCCTCAAAAGCAAGAATGTGGGTGGCCACTCTGTCCAGGAACCAGCGGTCGTGCGAAATCACTACCACACAGCCTGCAAATTCCAGCATGGCCTCTTCAAGAGCCCGCAGAGTGTTCACATCGAGATCGTTAGTGGGCTCATCCAGCAGCAGTACGTTCGATCCTTCTTTCAGCATTTTTGCCAGGTGAACCCGATTTCTTTCACCGCCGGATATTTCGCTGACTTTCTTTTGCTGATCGCTACCGCTAAAATTAAATCGTGCCACATAAGCCCTTGAATTAACCTCCCTGTTACCCAGCTTGATCAGATCCTGTCCATTTGAAATCTCTTCCCAAATTGTTTTGGACGGATCCAGAGGCCTGTTCTGGTCAACATAACCGAGCTTTACCGTATCACCAAGAGTAATGGATCCTTTGTCAGGTTCCTCTTCACCGATAATCATTTTGAACAGCGTGGTCTTACCCGCCCCATTGGGGCCTATAACGCCGACAATACCTCCGGGCGGCAGATTAAAATTCATATCCTCCACCAGAAGTTTGTTATCATAACCCTTGCTGACGTGATCGGCTACGATCACCTTATCACCGAGACGTGGACCTGCCGGAATAAATATCTCCATCTCATCACGGCGCTTCTGATGTTCCTCGGATAAAAGTTCTTCATAGGCATTGATTCTCGCCTTGCTCTTGGCTCGTCGTCCCTTGGGATTTTGGCGGATCCACTCGAGTTCCTGCTGCAGCGTTTTCTGGCGCTTCGACTCCTGCTTCTCCTCTACTTTAAGCCGCTCCTGTTTTTGTTCCAGCCAGGAGGTGTAATTGCCCTTGAAAGGGATGCCTTCACCCCTGTCCAGTTCCAGGATCCATCCTGCAACGTTATCCAGAAAATAACGGTCGTGGGTCACGGCGATAACGGTCCCTTCATACCTTGCAAGATGCTGTTCGAGCCATCCTACCGATTCCGCATCCAGATGATTTGTAGGTTCATCCAATAGAAGTACATCCGGCTTTTTCAGGAGCAATCTGCAAAGTGCCACGCGGCGGCGCTCACCTCCCGAAAGTACACTGATACTGGTGTCTCCCGGCGGACACCTGAGGGCATCCATGGCCTGTTCCAGCTTCGAGTCAATATCCCAGGCTCCAATGCGGTCAATTTTTTCCTGAAGTTTGGTCTGCTTTTCTATCAGTGCATTAAAATCGGCATCAGGATCACTGAATCCTTCATTTACAGCTTCATATTCCTTGATAAGGTCCATGATCTCCTGGACCCCTTCTTCCACGATCTGCTTTACGGTTTTGGAAGCATCCAGCTTAGGCTCCTGTGGCAAATAACCAAACGTAATTCCTTTTTGGCGTGAAATGTCACCCAGGTAATCTTCATCCTCACCGGCAATAATTCTGAGAAGCGTACTTTTTCCGGCACCGTTCAGGCCCAAAACCCCTATTTTTGCCCCATAAAAGAAAGAGAGGTATATGTCTTTGAGCACGGTTTTATTCGGCTTATAGACCTTGCTGACCCCCACCATTGAAAAAATTATCTTCTGATCACTCAACGCTTTACTCCGGTTAATTTAGAATGAGGTCAAATATAAAGCGGTTCCCATTAAAGATATAACGATAATTCAGTATGTATGTCTGAGCAAAATTCTCCTGGTTCAAAACCTAAGATCAGGCATTAATCCGAATGAAACCGTTGATAAAAGGCTTTTTAGATCTATAAAAAAATAGCGTAGATTTTATTTAACGAATCTAAAGAACAAGATCTGCAACGTGATTTACCCTGCCGGAATTGAAACGGTTTTACTTATTCTCGCACTGTCTAAGAGCGGTGACCTGGATGATCGGGAACTGTCTATCGCTATAAGAAACGGAGACCGTGAAGCCTTTAAAGCTTTTTTTGATAAGCATTACGATGCCATTTACAGGTTTTTGGTCAGCCGAGGGATGAGCCACGACGAAGCCCAGGATCTGGCACAGAAAGCATTTTTGCTGATTTGGGAGAAACGGCAGGGCATAGATGAAGAAAAATCATTACGAGCCTATCTTTTTCAGATCGCTTACACGCGAATGCTGAATCATATTGAGTATCACTCAAAATTTGATGCAAATGTTGATCCGTCCGATGAATCTGCTTCAGATTCATCGAATACAACAGAGAAAAAAATGGATCACAAGGAGCTTCTCAATCAGGTTAAGCGGCTTGTAGCGGCTATGCCGGAAAAAAGAGGTACCGTTTTCCAGCTCTGTTTTTTAAAGGAGTTTACTTACAAAGAAACTGCAGAAGCTATGGGTGTGAGCGTCAAAACTGTTGAAAATCACATGACCCTCGCCTTCCGTGATCTGCGTGAGGGGCTAGAATCAATTTACGGTGATGAAATTCTGGATCGATTTCGATAAAAAATTCAATATTTCATTAGGGGGACCCTGCCTGTCCATCTGTATTACCAGTGAATACTTTATCAAACTTTATTTTGAGCTCAAAAAAATGAAAGTATCAAAGAGAATATTACCCCGTTTTGCTGGTTTTTTGGCCTTCCTTGCACTTTTTCTGTTCGGTACGATTTCCTGTACAATCGATAATCTGGACAACGGTTCGTTGCCCCTTAGTGAAAATGAACTCAGGATTGCAGGGCAAATTATCGGCGAATCCGTATCTGAAAGCGAAAATGGCGTTTTATCTAATTTTCCGGAAGCATTTGCCATACCCGATCAAAACGGGCTTCAGCAGGGATTGACCTTTTTTTCCTTACGGCCTATAGAAAATCTCCAAAACTATACCTATCAGTACGAACCAACCTCCGGAAGGCATACAGTTGAATACACAAGGGAACAGGCGGTATTCAATCAAATCGTAACCACTGACGTATCTTTGAACTATATTTTCAGAGACGGTAACGGCAATATACTTGAAAACCCTGTATCCAGAGCCGATGAAATTGAGTCTGTTGAATTTTTTTCAATGAAATCCGGCAGAATAGAAACACCTGATAAACTCTCCATCTTCTCCAGGAATGATCAGTTTTTCATTGACGGCTTATCTGAAACCAGCCCAAACCTTTTGATTGATGGTATTCACTCCGGTGAAGGATTCTTCTCCCGTGTACAGACGGCCGGAAACCGCTTGGAAAGAGAGTATATATTGGATATGAATTTCCTGAATGTGTCAATTAACAAGAATGCTGTTCAGACCAACAGGAATTTCAGAACCGGTGTAAACGGAGCTCTGAGTTATGAATCCACAATCCGTGAAGGTCAGTCGGGTTCAGGTGGTACAAAGATCGTAAATGGAACCCTGGAGTTTACGGGCGATGGCACAGCCTTACTTAAATTCAGAAATTTCTTTGATGTATTTCGTGTACGATTGGATCAGGGCACCGTATTTGACGATGATGAATTTGAAGGCCGCGTAACGCAGGTCGATCTTTCTCAGAGTATTATTCAATTAGCTAACGGACAGCGGATTAGAATTACGCCTGAAACCTTAATTGAAGATGGCGGCGACTATTTTTCTCTTTCGGAAGTAGCCAATGCGCTCACTGAGAGCGTACGTATTGAAGCTGAGGGTGAATACATCAAAGATCAGGGCAGCACCAATCTCTGGACTGCACAAACAGTGGAATTTGAAGAAGAATCCAACCAGTTTGAGGAGCAAGTGGTTTCCGTAAACCTCACAGAGAATTCTTTTACGGTTCAGTCAGGTGATGTATTTATACTGACAGAAGCCTCAGTTATTGAAAATGACGGAGACTTTTTAACGCTTGAAGAGGTTCAAAATGCAGTGGCAAGCGGAGTCCCCGTTTTTGCCGATGGTGACTTTCAATCTGATAATGAGTCCGGCAGTCTGATTGTAGATCAGGTTGAATTCACCTTTAACGTTCAGCAAATAGAAGAAAATATTACTTCGGTAAATCCTGCAGCGCAAACATTCACAGTTGTAAGCGGAAAAGTCATACAGATTACCGAAGAAACAGAAACAGACTTTAAAGACTTTTCAGACCTTGAAGGTATCAACACTGCTCTCTCAAGCGGAGCAGTAGTAGAAGCAGATGCCTCGATTTACTTCGACGCCGGTGCGGATTTATGGATAGCCGTCAATGTTGAATTTGACCAGAAAAGTGACTCCGGGGATGACGGAAGTGATGATTAAGTAGCAGAAATTATAGTACCTATAATGAACGAAAACCCAAACATAGCACCCGATAGCGGACCTGACAGGACCCTTGCTGTACTTTACGGTGAGACCCTTAATGGCACTCAAACGCCCGAAAGCATAAAGGATCCGTTGTTTAACCTGCTATCTGAATCCAGAGATGAACTGGTTCAGGCAGAATTATCCATTGATGTACAGGATAAAAACAGGGTGTGGGAAGAATTAAGTGCAGATATGACCAGTTCGGACTCACCGGTAGGTGACAGTGATCGAGGTCGCATTCTGTTTCTGAATACCGGTAGCAGATGGTTTAAAGCAGCTGCAGCAGTATTGCTTATTGCTCTCTCCTCTTTGATTACCATCGTTCTGACGTCCGACTCAGATCCTGTGCTGCTTGCATCGGCAGAAACAGAAATTGAAGTGCTGCAACTGCAAGACGGGTCCACCGTTACATTGCGTCCGAATTCGTCGCTCTATGAAATATCCCTTTCGGATAACAGCCATCAGTACAAACTGGAAGGTGAAGCCTTGTTTTCAGTGGTCTCCAATTCTGATAGAGAATTCACGGTTCGCGCAGACCGCGGTGAGGTTACTGTATTGGGAACCCGGTTCAATCTCTATGAGCGAAATGAAAAAGTCCGTGTGGATCTTTTCGAAGGATCCGTACGTTTCACCAATACAGTTTCTTCAGAAGATGTTATACTTGAACCCGGCGAAGCTGCTGAGATTACGCAAGAGCTATCACTGAGCGGCCCCCTGACAGATGTCGAAGATGATGTCTCCGGATGGACGCAAAACCGGCTGGCATTTCGCAATCGGGCACTCACAGATGTTCTGAACGAGCTTGAATTTCATTTTGGCATTGAAATACGTGTTCCGGAGTCCCTTGAAGAAGAACGACTGGGCGGGTCAATCATGCTCGACAGCCAGGACCGTGCACTTCGTGATTTAGGAATCGTTTTAGGTGGTATTTTTGTAGAAACAGAAAACGGAAAATTTGAATTCGAGAATAACCGGTAACCGTTTACATATTCCAGAAAATTCAGAACATGCATACTCCGGCCGTTTGGAATTGAGAAAACGGACCGGAATTGCTGTTTTATTGTGCTGTCTATGCATGCTATTCGTTTCTCCCGGCCAGGTCTTAGCACAATCATCTGACTCTCAACGCTCCACTTCCCTGAAGCAGATCATTTATAATATCCAGGAAGAAACCGGATATTATTTCCTCTTTCGTGAGTCGCAGGTTGCCGGCATCAATCTCTCTCTTACGGTTCAGGGCGATGATGCACTTCAGATTCTTGAACGGCTCAAAACAGCGCTGAGCTCAGAAAATCTGGACATCCTTATTGATGAGCAACGAAAACAAATTCTTTTGGTAGATGCCCTGGATGGGAATAACACTCTGCGCTCAATACGAATCAGCGGCTATATCGTGGACGCTGCATCGGGTGAAAGGCTTCCTTATGCAACCATTACCTGGCAAATCGACGGGCAGCTAAAAGGCGTTACCTCTAACTCTTCGGGCATTTTCAGTCTTCGCGAAGAAACTGATGATGCTGCACTGGATTTCACTATTTCATATCTGGGTTATGAAAAACGCACTCTCTCAATCAATCCTGACGAATCGTCCGTCATCAGTGATCTCACCGTAAGACTTGAACCCAATCCGTTATCAGGCAAGGAAATTATCATTTCAGGATTTTCAGGATACAATCCCTCCGATTCCCTTCTTGCCGGAATCATGAGGGCCGACCTATTCAGTCCATTGGGTGAAGCCAACTCCATCAGGGCTATTCAAAACCTTCCATCGGTATCCAATGGGGCCGCAATCAATAACGGTCTGAACATCCGCGGGTCCACTCCGGACGGATTTCGTGTACTGCTGGACGGTATGAGTATCTTTAATCAAAGTCATCTGTTCGGTCTTCTCGACAGCTTTAATCCGGATGCCATACAGTCTGCAGGTTTTTATTACGGCGTTTCACCGGCTCAAATTGATACACCTACAGGCGGTACACTGAACCTGATAACCCGAACCGGCTCCATGAACAAAATCGGAGTCAGTGCAGGGGTCAGCAATACGAGTGTTAACGCAACGCTTGACGGACCCATCAAAGACCGTGGCAGCTGGCTTTTTTCAGCAAGATCATCCTATATGGATCAGATTTCCTGGTTTAATAACAGTGATTTGATTCGATGGGGACTCGATATAGACCGACCCCGAAAAATAACCGGGGATTTGTCCGACTTTACCGATAACGTCGTACGATACGGCAATCAATCGGCACTATTCTATGATTTCCACGGAAAATTTTACCTCGAGGGAAAAAATGCTGACAGGTTCATTTTAAGCGGCTATCTGGGAGGAAATGACATCTCTCAAACCGCACAGCGCAGAACACGTTCTCTGTCGGGTGAATCCCGCTTTGTGTTTGAAGATGTGGAGGCGCAAAATGAATGGATGAACGCCCTGGCAAGCATCCGGTACGAACGAGAGTTCAACAGCTCTGTTTTTAGTTCTACACTGCTGGGAGTGAGTGCCTACACTTCTGATTTCGGTAAAGATGATTTCATTTACAACCGGATTTCCAGTTCGGGAGATACGGAATCGGTGCTCGTTTTTGTATATCCTTTTCGAAACCGCAGTGCAATGAATGAATTTCGGTTTCATCAGGATTTTCAGCTGAAATGGAATACACTGACTACCAATGCCGGTGCCAACTGGAATTACTACTATGCTGAGTACAGTGAACAGTCTTTTGATCGCCCTTCCTACTCCAGTCAGACAGCAGCCCACCTGGTTGATCTCTATGTACAAAGCCGTTGGGAGCCGTACTCATTTGTTGAACTGCAGGGAGGTATTCGAGGTCATTATTTCTCACTTGGCGGTGAATTATACGCGGCCCCACGGGGGCGAATCTCACTCAAACCATCGTCATGGTTCAATATTTATGGTGGTTATTCCAAGAACTATCAGTTTCTGCATAAGGTAACCCTCCAAAACAACACAACGGCAGATGTCTGGACCCTTTCAACTGCAGACCAGCCTCCGGCAGAATCAAGCCAGTTTCTGGCGGGATTTTCCTTAGCTCCCTTTTCCTGGCTTTACTTTCAAACGGAAGCGTATACCAAAGAGTACCGGAAACTCAGAAGCCATGAGCTCAACACACGGTCGCTGGCAAACACATTCTCTGAGGTTCCCTGGTTTTACCAAAACGACGGGGATGCCAAAGGCGTTGAGTTTCTTTTGCGTGCGTACCTGAACCGCATTATTGTCACACAAACGTACTCTCTCTCAGAAATGACGTTTACGAATCCTTTCCTGTTGAATGGTGAATCATTTTACGCCGATTGGGACAGGACTCACTCCTATTCAGCGTCGATGGAATATTTGTTGATTGATGGGTTGGATATAAATGTCTCATGGCTGATGATGAGCGGTGCGCCCAATAAACTCTTTACCTTTGGAACAGACAGTTCAACAGAGCGCCTTGCACCTTATCAGCGTCTTGACGCAGGTATTTCATACACCGGTTCCGTACGAAAATCAGTATTTAAGGCTGAATTTACCGTCTACAACGTACTTAACCGGGATAATGTATGGTATCGTGACTATGCATTTAATTTCGATGACTCCCAGCCCGTCCCCCGGCTGAGTCCCGTTCCGGTTGATGTGCTCGACCTTGGACTTCAACCTTCTTTTAAAGTCTCGATCAGTTTCTAAAGAATATATATAGAGAGAGAGCCGGTCAGCCTCTACCTACCAGAACCACCAGGGGTTCATATTCGTTATCATTCATTCGATATCAATCAGAAAGATATCTGCTACCGTGCGTTCATGCGCCGGAAAAGCAACAACGCCTTGCCCAATAAATGTATTAATGCAGAATAGAAACCGATCCGGTAGAAGCTTGCTAAAAGGTAAACATCAAGTGATGCAGCAGCATAGAGGAATTCATATAGAGGAAGGCGGACAAGCCATTGGATAATTTCTATAGCCCGGTGGCACCAATCTTATCTGGGATTAAAAGCTCGTCGATCATTACCGGGAATTCATTCTTACTTACTTGATATCAGCTATGGATGAGATGGATTCCTTATTCAGCTGCGCCCTCCAGCCATAATGTTTAAAAATTGAGTGGTGCAGTGTTTACATCAGGCTGATTGGACAGGATACCTGTTCAGAGGGCGTAAGTCCCGCTTCAGGGGCAGCGAGATCACTCGTGATTGTAAAGGGTGTATATAAAAAAAGGCCCGCCGGTGTTCTACCGACTGGCCTTTTGCTTTTAGGGGTATTGGGGAAAATTAATCGTCACTTTCGTCATCGTCTGAATCATCAAAGTCATTCTCATCTTCAAATCCTTCAAACGAATTTTCGATGTTCTGATTGATCATTTCGTAGTTACCCTGGTCATTGGGATCAAGATTTTCACCGGAACTTCCCTTAAACCAGCTTGAAACATCAACGGTTACTTTCAGAACAGAGCTTTCATTTTCACCCAGTTCCAGAGGCGGATTGAGTTCCAGTTCAAAACCGAAGTCCTCACTCGATCGAAATGTGAAAGGTTCAGTATTATATGTGCCCTTGACAACCACTGAGTAAGTACCGGTTTCATCCCGGAAATCAGTATCACTTACATTTACGTCATCCTCTGCTTTCTCAATCTCCAGCTCAAATTCGTCATAGAGACCTTGAGGCAGTACAATTTCGTCCAATGTTAAGGGTGAGCCGTCGAGCGGTAGATTCACGATGAAATCCTCGATCTCAAATTCGAGAGAATCATTTTCAATACTTTCCAGCTCCATTTCATCAACGTATAGTCTCACTTCGTCAATAATCAATTCTGAAATTTCCTGGTTAGCAGTAGTTAGCTTTGCTGCAGTATTCGAGGTTTGAACCTGCATCTGAAGCTGAATCAATGCTTCGTCTCCGGGTACCGAATTCATTGAGTCGCAGGCTACCGCAGTTAACCCTGCAAGTAGTAATAGTGCTGTATATTTTATTCTTGATAACATCTTTCTCTGTGTTTGTGTGTTATGTTAATTTGTACTTGTTGTGTGAGTAATACAGATCAGTAACCCCACTCCCCCTAATCGATTTCTACTTTTTTTTATTTGCATGCTATTCACCGCTTTAGTCATTCATACCGGCTGAATCTCAACAGGACAAATTGCCAACGGTTACTCTGTTCCAAATAAAAAAGCCCGCCGGATGACTTACCCGGCAGGCTTTACTGAATGGTTTAGTGATGTGGATTAGTCATCATCGTTATCATCATCGTCGTCATCATCGTCATCGTCGTCGTGGTCATCGTCGTCATCGTCATCAAAATTCAACTCTGATGGAAATTCAAGCGTTAAGAATATAGTGCCGGATTGTTCGATGGTAATGAGCTGACCCAGCGGATCGAAATTCAACTCTTCTTTTCCGGATTCAGCAGGATTGCGAAATTCAATTTCTCCTTCTGTTCCGTCATCGTCCATAGTTACCTGAATCTCACCGCGCTGCTCACCGCCTACCCATAGTTCATAGGTACCTATATCCAGATCCTCGATTTCAACCTTAAATTCGGTTCTGTAAGTGCGCTCTTCATATTCCGCTTCACCGCTGGCATCCGGGTCAACACCTGTATTGGTGAATTCAGCTTCAGCCCACGCTTTCTCTGAGTTTTCAGATTTATCATCGTCATCGTCATCCTCGTAACCTTCAAATGAATTTTCGATGTTTCCGTCAATGCGGCTTCTGTTAGCCTCATCGCTGGGATCCATATACATACCTGATGAATCCTTAAACCAGCTGTTTACATCGATTTCAATAACCATTTCTGCACTTTCATTCTCACCGATCTCAAGCGGAGGATTCAGATCCGTCTCGATTTCAAAATCCTGGGTGGATCGATAGGTAAACTCTACACCATTATAAAGTCCTTTTACTACAATGGAATACCAGCCGTTATCACCTCTGAAGTCGGAATCGGATACAAAGTCATCCTCATCGTCCGGTCTTTCCACCTCGAGCTCGAATTCATCATAAAAACCGGCCGGAACTTGATTTTCTGCCAG
>JAWVZW010000003.1:0-19333 GCA_033721975.1 Balneolaceae bacterium | reverse complement strand
TGAACGAAGCAGGTGCGACGACCACCTCAAATGACTATTCATTCAGCCTCACTGTTTTCGTTTTACTGTGTGAGTGATTCAAGCATGGGGCTGAATTTGAGAAGCGTCTCATTCCACTCGGTTTCGGGATCAGAATCTGCTACAATACCGCACCCAGCATAGAGCACCGCTCGTTTCTTGTGGAGAAGTGCACTGCGAATGGCAACGGCAAATTCGCCCCATCCGTTCAGGTTGAACCATCCAATGGGTGCTGCATACCAGCCGCGGTCGAGCTGTTCAATATCATGAATATGCGAAACCGCTTCATCCCTTGGGAACCCGCCAACAGCCGGGGTAGGATGCATCTCACTGATTAGTTCGTGAATCTGAACCCCTTTCTTGATGGAAGCAGAGATGGGTGTAAACAGATGCTGAACATTCTTCAGCTTTTTGATTTCCGGTTTATTGGGGTGATCTATGCGATTACTGAATTTTTTCAGATTGTCGTTGATGGCACGGATCACAAATTCGTGCTCATTACGGTCTTTTGAGCTCTTCATTAAATTTTGTGCGAGAGCTGCATCTTCAAGTGCACTTCTTCCCCGTGATGTGCTGCCTGCCAATCCCTCGGTTTTAATTGTATTGTTCCGGAAGGAAGCCAGCCGTTCAGGAGTAGCGCCCAGAAACGCTGTTTCCGAATCTTTTTGTACCAAAAAATTAAAACAGTCAGGATACTTCTGCCTGAGCCTGTAAGTGATTTGCGTAAAGACCGGTGCAGTCTTGGACTCAACGGTTAGCGATCGGGCCAGGACAATCTTGTTGAACCGATCGGCATGGATCATATCCCTTGCCAGTTCAACCTTACGAACCCAGTCACTGTGTTCATCGGGTGTCTGCAGGGTACAGAGTATTCCGGAATCGTTACTGTTTGCAGTCAACTTGTCATCCGGTGAACCTGAGAGGTGTATGAATTCGGTAATCCTGCTGATTATCTGCTGATAAATATCATGAGGCTCTGCATCCTGTTTGTCGATGGTGAGAGTAAGCAGATGCAGATCGTCATTTCGAACCACCATCCATTCGGGCAGTACAAATCGGGCTGCACCGAATTTCTTCCAGACCGACCCGATATTATGGTGATCGAAAGAATAACCGCCAAGAAATAGAGGACCCGCCATCGAATGCATGATGGCTGTGTAGGCATCAACCTGCCCTTTCAGCTGTGCGGTTTGTTCAGCAATACTTTCGAAACGGTCGACCCCGGTTGCCTTAAGTTCACGAACTTTTCCTGCAGCTGAGATAGAGATATTGTTTTCCGGATGATCCCAGTAAAACTTTTCTTCATAATCGGGATTGAGCTCCAGAGCAGCGAGGGGATCAATAGGGGCTATGGGGAGGGTGACCGTCAGCAGCGGTGCAGCGGACTCACCGATCTCTTTCAGGAACGTTGTAAATTCCCGGGAGTCAATAGCCTCAATAAATTCTGTGGGGATGATATTGGTTGGAAAATCTGAATCCATAAATCTTCATTCAGGTCAATTTTCAATACTTTCAATATAAATTGAAAGTTTATCATTCCAAAACGATTTATGAGGCTATGTTATTGAAGGGCAAAAGGCTTTAAGGAATGAAATTTTCATGGTTTGAGGCGAAAATGGAGGTAAATTAGCTATTCTGCGTCGTCAAACTGTCCGTTATCAAAAGGATTCCTGATCCCGTAATCTTCAGGATTGTACTCGGCCAGTTCAAAATAGTAGTCCCATGCCAGTTTGCTTTGCCCTTTGTTGTCCACCCAGTTTGGATGGCTCTGCTTGATGAGTCCAACCACCCTCTTGGCATAACGAATGCGTTCATCCTGGTCATCGATGCGGGGAATCGCAGCGATCATAAGGTCCATATTGTAACCGCAGTCGTAATCTTTTGGCTTATCTTGCTTGAGAAACATGATGAATTTAAAATCGAAGTGGATGATGGGTTTACCTCCCGATATTGCTGAACATTTCTTCAGGAGGCCTGTGCGGTGAAATAAATTACAGGTTTTATACCGGTAAAGTAAAATAATAATCAGGGCCCGATTTTCGGTTAAAATATGATTGGGAAAGAACTATTTACAACGACACTATAAGGTTCGGGTTCACGCTTTAAAAATTACTATATTCACGCCCAAAGTAAGGCAGTAAAAATAGTTTTCATGATATATAGTTCAATAATTGATGTAATCGGGAATACACCGCTGGTACGACTGAATCGGGTGGTGGGTGATCTCAAGGCAACCGTCGCAGCAAAAGTCGAATATCTGAACCCGGGTCAGAGTGTGAAAGATCGGATTGCACTCAAAATGATCGATGACGCTGAGAAGAAGGGGCTGCTCAAGCCCGGCGGTACCATTATCGAGGGAACATCCGGAAATACAGGAATGGGACTTGCCCTTGTGGCGGCTGTTCGCGGGTATAAATGCATCTTTACCACCACGGACAAGCAGAGCCAGGAAAAAATTGACTTGCTTCGCGCACTGGGAGCAAAAGTTGAGGTATGTCCCACCAATGTGGCGCCTGACGACCCCAGAAGCTATTATTCGGTAGCAAAGCGTTTGAGTGAGGAAATCCCGAACTCTTACTATCCCAATCAGTATGATAATCCAAGCAATTCACAGGCACACTATGAAACCACGGGCCCTGAAATCTGGGAGCAGACGGAAGGAAAGGTGACTCATTATGTAGCGGGTATGGGAACCGGGGGTACGATCACCGGAACGGCAAAGTATTTGAAGGAAAAAAATCCCGATATTCAGATCATTGGTGTGGATAGTGTGGGATCCGTTTACAAAAAGTATTTCGAAACCGGTGAATTTGATGAAGAGGAAATCAAACCCTATATCACCGAGGGAATTGGTGAGGATATTATTCCCGAAAACATCAACTTTGACCTGGTGGATGCAGTTGTGCAGGTAGGGGACAAGGATGCCATGCAGATGACACGCAGACTGGCAAAAGAAGAAGGACTGTTTATCGGGGGTTCCTGCGGAGCCGCAGCATTCGGGGCCCTGCAATATGCCAGGGAACAGGATCTGGGTGAAGAAGACTTGATGGTGGTGATCCTGCCGGACAGCGGTACACGGTATGTGTCAAAAATTTACAATGACGAATGGATGCGAGAACACGGATTTATGGATTAATCCGGTCTGCGGCCGGAAACCATTGTTTGTGCGGTATCCATCATATATTAATGAGTGAAAAAATTTCCACAAATTGTGATTAGCCTGTATCTGTAGAAACTATATCAATGCCGGTTATCGGTATAACTCAAACAAGATTGCACAATGAATCAGGATCCACAGAAAAAATCGAATCCCATCGAAATTGAACTGAAAGAGGACGAGGCAACAGGAACGTACTCGAACCTGGTGATGATTACCCATTCCCCATCCGAATTTGTTTTCGACTTTATCTCCATGATGCCGGCCGTTCCCAAGGCCAAAGTGGTAAAAAGGCTGGTACTTACGCCTGATCATGCAAAAAGGCTTCTCAATGCACTTCAGGACAATATCAGCAAGTATGAAACGGAGCACGGTCAGATAATATCCAAAGAGAAGTTCGATATGCCGTTCAACTACCGTGGCCCTAAACCGGAAGCATGATCAAGCCTCTCGGTGGCTGAGATTCATGGTTTTAGGTTATACGGAAAGCTATTTCTTTGCTGCAAGTAAAAGTCCGGCACCCAGGGCAAAAAAGACGGCATGGGGAAACAGAGCCGCAAATTCAGGAGAAACCGTTCCGGCACTACCGAATGGTTCAAAAATCTTCATCATCGACAGATAGATAAAACTGACCGTAAGACCACTGGCAATGTAAAAGCCTTTCCCGCTCTTTCGTCGTTCCGTTGCAATTGCAAATCCAATCAGGCAGACTATGATTATCGAAAGGGGATACGACATTCTGCTGTACAGCTGTACCTGTGGCATGGTGATGCCGGAGGCCCCAATTCTGCGGATGGATTCAATATAGTTCAGTGCCTGGGGATAGGTTAACTGGTAAATGTCGGAGGACCTTCGCTCCAGATCACGCGGAATGATATTCAGATTCAGTTCTTTTCTCTGCAGCTGTGTCTCCTCAAAACCGGCTTCCCTGAATATCTGTTCACTTCCCCTGTCCATCATCCAGGTAGATGATGAATCGACCCAGGAAATTCGATTGGCAGTGATAACACGATTGATTTCATCATTCTCAAACACCATATAGTTTACGGTGTAGCCGGAGCTTGAATTCACGTCATAAAAATTGAAGCTGACAATGGTACTGTCGGAGTCCTGCCTGAAAATGCCGCCCCTGTCGATGCGGTCGTTTGCACCCGACAGATAGGTACGTTCAAATTCAATTCGGTCTGCATTTGATTCAGGAATGATAAATGCATCCAGGTAACTAATTGTTGAAGCTACGCATAAACCAAAGAATAGATAGGGAAGGCTAAGACGGTACAGGCTGATTCCGGTAGATTTGATGGCTACGATTTCAAGCCTTTCGGTCATCTGAACGGTGATAAACAGGCAGGCGACCAAAACCGCGAGGGGAGAAACCAGACGTGTCATTTCCGGGATATAATTGAGGTAATAATCACGCCAGATCTGGGAAAGAGTAGCACCCTTATCCACAAAATCATCGCTGTTTTCTGAGAAATCAACAAGGATATAGATGCAGATCAGTACGGCCATCACAAAAAAAGTGATGATAAACAGCCTGAAAAAAATGTATCGGTCCAGTTTATTGATCACGATTCCAAAGATTGGTTAACCGGAATGAGGTGCTAACGCGAAGCATAAGGAATATGCCTGAAATCAGTAGTAAAGCGTTAATGGACCACATACCCGCTATGGGCGAGATCAGAAGCCTGTCGGCCAGTTTTTCACCCTGAATAATTGAGATAAAAAAGAGCGTGAGAATACCGGAACTGATCAGCGCGGCCACACCGATATTTCCGTTCCGGGTCAGCATACCGATCGGAGCTGCGAGCAGCACAAACAGGATGCAGGCAAAGGGAATGGAGAATTTTTTATGCACTTCAACCAGAAGCTCTGCAATCTTGAATGATCGCCAGTTATTGTTGGTGTAATATCGATCCAGATCAGCCCTGTAGGAGTCGAAGGCGTTGATTGTTCTGTTAAGAGCATTGATCTGTAAAGTGGGACTATAGAGCTCGTTTATGCTCATGAATTCAGACTCATATACGCTTAAAGTGTCCAGTTTTTCCGTGTCTGAAAGGGTTAGGGTCCGGCCGATATCCGTTTTTATCGGGATCTCGACCGATTCACTGATTGATTCACTGAACTTGTTATACTCGCTCTCCCTTTCCCTCTTGAGGGAGTCCACAACCGCAAGCATGGCCCCGGTACTCATGGTTCGATCGGTACGGCTTCTCTGGTCCGGATTGGATCTGGAGAATGCAAGATCGGAAAGGTCAAAACTCATCCTGTACCGGTCAAAAAAGGTTCTTTCGATGGTTTCATCATCCCTGCGATCCCCGGGCAGGTATCTGAGAATGGATCCGTTTTCCAGAAAAAGGGAAAGTGTGAACTGATCCGGGCTATCCAGCCACCCCCGTTTGGCAGAAACAACGGCGCGGTCACGTCCATCGGATTCCGCCTGAAAAACCCGGACGTCAATGAGGGAGTCCGTTTCCGCATCAATTTCCTTGATCAAAAAGGTATAGCCTTCCAGGTCCTGGTAAAAAGTTCCTTCCTGAAGATCAAATGCCGGTTTCTGCATGCGTATATCCAGAAAGAGCGACCTGGCTTTGTGATTGGCATCGGGGAGAACGAGATTTGAGAAATAGGCTGTAAATCCAAACAGGAGCACCCCGACAATGAAAACCGGCAGAATCAGCTGAAAGGGATTGATTCCCGCTGCCCGGATTGCGGTCAGTTCATTCCATTCGGAGAATTTTCCAAATGCCATCAGTGACGATACCAGTATGGCAACCGGAACAGCCAGCACCACCATATAGGCCAGGTTGGTTATGATCAGTTCCAGAACAATCATCAAAGGCAGACCTTTCCCAACCAGTTTATCCACATGAAGCATCAGAAACTGCATCAGCAGAATAAACATCATTGTAAAAAAGCAGAAGAGGAAAGGCCCCACGTGCTTTTTAAGCAGATCTTTTTGTACGCTGTTGATCATGCTGTGAATATAAAGGCAATTGAGTTCGGTATGAAACGTTTTTCGCACTCATTGAAGGCATGAACCGGTAACAAACTGTCTGTTCAGGTATCCTTCAAAGCGGGCTCGCAGACGGCCTTTGTTGGCTATGTCAAGCCAGAAAACCGCTCCGGTTCGGCCTGACACTGCAAACCAGCTGCAAAAGTTTAACGTACAGTGTTCTGAATAACTTACGGAGTGAAATTCACCGTTATTCAGACTTTTAACATAAATGGGAATCATTTATTATTGAATGACCCATTTGAATATCATTCAATCAATTATTTTTCCTATCGCCTAAAAACGCTACGACGACAAAGCCCGTAGAAAAAGAACAACACGATCTCTGAAACGATCTGTTACGGGATACCAGTAACCGCACTGTACGCCTGTGCACATTTTAACCCGCATTTATAAACTGACGGTGGTGGGATGTTTAGCCTGCTTTGCCCTCACAGGAGAGCTGTATGCTCAGCAGACCGAGGAAGTGCCTGCCGATACCGTCAGGTCCGCGGAGTTTGACAGTTCTTTCAGAACCGTTTTGGGATTACCGGTAGCTCCCGTTAGCCTGAGACCTTTACCGGCGCTTTATTTCATAACCCTGCCGACTGAAGAACTCGAAATTACGACCCGTCAGGACGGGGGTTTTACCCTGGAGAAAAAAATCCGAGACCACAGATCCGGTTATCCCTCATCCATGGAATTCTCCGATTATGCCCGTCTTAAAAGGGAAGAGTCGATCCGCGAAAACTGGGAGTTTCTGATTCAGGAATCGCTGCGGGAGCAAACCAGGCAAAGAGGTTTGCTTGATTTCAGCCTCACAATTCCGGGCGGAAGGGAGTCTGCTTTTACCACTATTTTCGGTTCTCCGGAAGTAAATCTCAGGGTAAACGGGCTGGCCAACATGAATGTGGGAGCATCCATACAGAAGTCAGAAGATCCGGCTCTTCCACCCGATCAGCAGACCCGGATTGATCCGACCTTTGATCAGAATCTTCAGCTTAATATTCAGGGAAGCATCGGTGACAAGCTCACCATCCAGACCGACTGGGATACCGAGCGGCCATTTGAATACCAGAATCGTCTCAGCATTCTCTATGAAGGGTATGAGGATGAGATCATCAAAAGTATTGAGATGGGGAATGTTTCGATGAACACCGGCAACTCACTGATTCGCGGCAGCGGTTCGCTGTTTGGAGTAAAATCAGTAGCTGAACTGGGATCGCTTAGGCTAACCTCGGTCATCTCTCAGCAGGATGGTGAAAGCAATGTGGAAACGATCAGCGGCGGTTCGCAGGAGCAGCCCATTCGTATAAGACCGGCTGATTACAGCGATGACAGGCATTTCTTCCTGGACTTCTACACGCGGCAGGAGTTTGAAACCAGCATGGCCAATCCGCAGCAGCTTACGCAGACCCTGCCCATTGCGGATGTTGAGGTCTGGGTTCTCAGGGAGAGCATTCAGGCCGATGAAGGAGCGAGGCTGGCCGTGGCACTGGCGGATATCGGTGTGGTTGAAAATCCGGATGGAACTTATTCGCCGCCTGACAATGAATTGGATCCTTATTCTGCAGCATTACTGGATCAGTACCGGGATCCTCAGCTGGGTATATCAGCAGATGACCTCGGGGTTGAGGATTCACGCAATTTTGAGGAAGGGTACTACACGCTGCTGAATGAAGGCACAGACTATACGATCAACAAGGTAACCGGTTATTTGTCGTTGAGACGATCGCTCGGTGCCAGGGAGGTTCTGGCTGTCTCATTCAATTATCGCAGTTCGCAGAACAATATCGTGGAAGTGGGTGAACTGAACCGAAGCGGCAATGACAGAATTTTTCTCAAAATGCTGCGTCCTGCAAATATTTCAACGGATAACGACCTGTTCGGAATTACCATGCGGAATATCTATTCGCTGGGTGTAAGCAACATCACCGGGGAGTCCCTTGAGCTGGAGCTTGAGTTTACGGAAGACAACATTGCCAGGGACCGGCTTCCCGGCCGGAGTGCAACCCTGCTTCAGGATCTGGGGCTGGACCGGGTGGACTCACAGGGAGCCCTGGATCCGGATAACCTGGTGGATTTCGGCACTGGAACCCTTGATGCCCAGAACGGACTCATTGTTTTTCCCTATCTGGAACCCTTTGGAGACCGGATAGAGTCGATCCTGGAAGAGACAGCGGCTTCACAGGAAGAGATCGACCGGCTTTCTTACACCGAACTCTATAACGAACGACAGAGAAATGCGGCCCAGAGTTCAAAAAACGGATTCTACCGAATCCGCGGAACCTCGAGGGGAGGGCTTCAGGACAATTATAACCTGGGTTTTGCCCTTGTGGAAGGATCAGTCCGGGTATTTGCCAACGGTACCGAGCTTCAGGAGGACATCGATTACCAGGTGGACTACTCTTTCGGCACCATCACCATCCTGAATGACCGTTATACGGCACCCGGGCAGGATATCCAGATCGAGTATGAGAATCAGTCCCTTACATCCATCGAACAGAGAACGTTTACCGGAATTCGTGCAGAATATGAGCTCACCCGGGGATTTACCATGGGCGGCACTTTTTTCCGTTTCACCGAACGCCCGCTGGATGACAAGATTCAGATTGGTGATGAACCGATCAGTAATTCGGTAGTTGGTTTTGATACGGATGCACGCTTTGATGCCCCTTTTCTTACCCGTGCCCTAGACTGGCTGCCGGTATTTCAGACCCGGGAAAATTCGGAGTTCAGCTTTAGCGGTGAAATTGCGCAGCTCCGCCCCGGAGTGGCTGAAACACGGGCTGTGAAACAGGCCATCCGTAATAATGAGCTTTTCCCGGATGAGGAGGAAGGTCTCTCATTTATAGATGATTTTGAGGGAGCCGATATCAAGATCAATCTTTTAAATGCTACTCGCTGGAATCTTGCTGCGGCTCCTGCAGCCGTTCCGGGCTATGCAGCGGATGCAGGATTTTTTGAGGAGGAAGATTTTCCGGGTCAACCGATCTCAACTCAGCAATCGCGGATCGAGCGTTCGGATCTGAGGTCTCAGTTTTCCTGGTATACCATACCGCGAAATATCAGCAATATCCTGGGAGGCGTTGAATTTACGCCGGAGTCGGAGCCCGTGAGGGTAACAGATGTATTCCCGGGCAGGGAGACGCAGAACCCGCAGGAGGAGATCATCAATACGCTTGATGTCTATTACGATCCGGGTTCAAGAGGCCAGTACAACTATAACGCAGACCTTCAGCAGCTGCTTCAGGTGGAGCCCGACCGCACATGGGGAGGGATGACGGTTGTGATTCCGTCGGGTCAGGAGGATTTTACCCAGAACAACATCGAATTTCTTGAATTCTGGGTACAGCCTGTGCTTCCCGGGGGTCAGCTGCCGGCTGCATCTGCCATTGAGGATTATGACGGACGAATGTATATCGACATCGGGTTGATAACTGAAGATGTGGTTCCAAACTCGAAACTCAATACGGAAGATGGCCTTGCTTTGAACCCTGACAATCTGATACTGGACGATCCATCCAATCCCAGATCAGTGCTGCCTGCAAATCCGCCGCCCCCCGAAGGTCAGTTTTCGAATGAAAATCGCGAGCTTGAGGATGTTGGTTTGGATGGAATGCCCAACGCCAATGGGGCCAACAACCTGGAGGAGAGGACGATATTTGAAGATTTTGTGGAACAGATGCGCACTCAGTGGGGTGAGGGCAGCACGGCTTTTCAGCAGATTCAGGACGACCCTTCCAATGATGACTATGCGTTTTACGGAGAATCTGATCTTGACGGTCTACCTCTGCACGAACGATTTCACAGGATGCTGGGATATGCAGACGGGAATACACCCCTTGACCAGAGCGAACGCCGCGCTTCCACAAACCGTCCCGATACGGAAGGACTGGTTAATCCTTCAACAGTGAACCTTACAAACGCATACTTTCAGTATGAGGTAGAACTCAACCCTGCAGATGAGTCACAGCTACAGATCGGTGCACCGGGTTCCTTCATCGTGGACAGGGTTCCAGGTACGAGGCAGCAGGATCGATGGTACCTGGTTCGCATTCCGCTTGAAGAATTTGAAAGACAGGTAGGGGACATCAACGATTTCCAGAACATTACCTATATGCGGATGTGGCTTTCCGGTTACCGGCAGGATTTCACCCTGCGTTTTGCTTCAATGGAATTTGTAGGAAGCCAGTGGCGACAGGATGAGCAGATCAATACACAGAATGATCCGGGTGCAGATATCCGCATCAGTACCATCAATATTGAGGAAAACTCAAACCGCCGACCAATTCCTTATCGTCAGCCGGAAGGCAGTATCCGGGCCCAGAACCGCGGTTCTCAGCTGCAGTCGCTGCAGAATGAACAGTCGCTGGTTCTGGAAGGGGAGAATCTGGGACCCGGATCTACGCAGCTTGTAAAACGGGTATACCCTGGTGGACTCAATTTGCTGGATTATTCAAACATGAGAATGTTTGTTCACGGAGAGGGATTTGATAACCGCGGAGATGCAGAACTGGTGTTGCGTATCGGTAATGACCTGGAAAACAATTACTACGAATATCGTCAGCCGGTAACACCCACCAACGAAAATTATCCCTGGCAGGAGTTTGATCCGTCCAACAGAGGTCAGCTTGAGCAGGAGGCTGAAGAGGTATGGCTGTATGAGGAGAACAGCATGAACATCGTCTTATCAGCCTTTAATCAGCTGAAGCAGCTTCGAGATCAGGAAAACGGAAATCAGTTCTCTGATATCTATGAGCGCTCGGATATTCTGGAAGACGCTGTGCCGGGTGCGGTGGTAGCCATCAAGGGTAATCCCTCTCTGGGGCGTGTTTCGGAAGTGGGTTTGGGTATAAGAAATCCCTACGACACGAATAACCCGGATGGGCCGGGTGTACCGGTATTAAATGCAGAGCTATGGCTGAACGAGCTTCGGGTTTCAGGTTTTGATAATGAAAGAGGGTGGGCCGCCAATGCAAAAAGCACCCTGAAACTGGCGGATTTTGCCACGGTTAATGCAAACCTCACTCGCCAGACTCAAGGTTTCGGCTCCCTTGATTCAAGGCTTGGACAGAGAAGAATCAGCAATGAACTGGCTTATGATATCAATACGGCTGTGAACCTGCACAGTTTTATTCCAGAGAGATTTGGGTGGTCAATCCCCGTGAGTTTCAGTGCCCGTAGTTCATCTTCCATACCCAAATACCTGCCCAACCAGGGTGACATCCGTTTTACGGATTTTGAACAGGCGGTCAGAAACAGGTCGGACCTCAATGAGGGTGAACAGGATGCATTGATTGATCGCGTAACCCGCGAAATAGAGACCTATTCGGAAAGCTACTCCATCAACCTTTCGAATATGACGAAGCAAAATTCGCGGAACGCCCTGGCCAGGTATACGCTCGATAATCTGACCGTCAATTATGTGTACAACACGACCGACAGCCGCAACCCTGAATACAGGTTCCAGGATAACTGGAGCTATAGCGGATCGATACGGTACAACCTGAATTTCCGTACCGTAAAATTTTTCCGTCCATTTGGATTTATGGGTGAGGTACCGGTGGTTGGGGCTCTTGGCGGTTTGCAGCTGGGTATAATGCCGAATAATATCACCACGTCAGCAAGTACCCGCAGATCTTATGAGGAGAGGCTACGGCGTATATTTGATGGTCAAACCCAACTGCCGAGACAACAGACACACAGTTTTACCTACGACACCAATGTGGGTATTTCCTATAACCTGACTCCCTCCATTTCAACCAGTTTTCAGACTCAAAATGTATTTGATCTGACCCGTGTCTCGATCCGGGATGCGGGTTTGTCGGGGCCTGACAGCACCGCATTTGCACCCGAACCTTCCATTGACGTGTTTTCGCGGTTAATCAGAGGGGATGTTTCACCCAGGAAGAGTAATTACAGCGAAAACTACACTGCCAACTGGCAGCCGCGTTTCAGCAACATTGGTGCACTTAACTGGATGAACTACTCTGCAAGATACGCGGGTGGTTTCCGGTGGGAGAACTCCCCGTTCGGCTCCGATCTGGGATCCCGCATATCGAATTCATTCAGACTGGATCATACGTTTCGCATGGATACTCAGAACCTGTTTCGAAGGCTGCCATTCTACCGCAAAGCTGAAGAGGCCGACCAGCGGGAGAGAAGGGAGCGTCAGGCAGCACGATCGGATGAGGATGGCGAATCACCCGGATTTTCAGCAGGAGAGACGCTTTCATATGTCGGCAGGCGGTTTGTACTGGCCCTTTTCAGCATGAGGAGCATAGATATCAACTACAATGATTCCAAGACGGCCGCCCAGTCCGGATTTGACGGGGGTTCCCGGTTTTTCGACATGTTCGGAGGAGATACCTACTCACCCGGCTTTGGGTACAGAATCGGGATTGAGGAGAGAATATCACGCGACCGGCTTATTGCCAACCCGGATGGATTGTCGTCAATTCAGCTGCCGTCCAGCAATACATTTTCTGATAACTTAGGTGTGACTACCCGGCTCAACCCGTTCAGCAATCTTTCAATCGATCTTAACTGGCAGACGCAGTGGGATGAAAGGACCAGTGAATTGATTTCACTCGCGGCAGATAACTCCATTACCTCCATCCGAAGTGCCTCCGGGAATATCAGTTCCAGCGTCTGGGCTTTTGGAAAAGGTTATGAAAAACTGTTTCGGAATCAGCTGCAGGCCGCGTTTGACGATATGAGTGCAACCGATAACCAGATCAATACCGGCGGGGAGGGAGAGACCGTTCTGAATAGTGTGCGTTTGCAGCGTGATTTCCGGAATGCCTATCTGGGAGGTTCTTCATCTATAGGTGAAAAGAATTTTACACCCATTCCACTGCCCAACTGGAGAATCAACTGGACCGGTGTGGAGGGACTGATTCCTTTCATTGGTCAGTTTATGCAGCGAGCAACGCTGACACATTCCTACACGGGTCTCTATCGCATCGGCTGGAATCTGAATAATAATCCCGGAGAGCTGATTACCCGAAGACTGGGCGTCTATACCATTGAGGATCAGAGGCCTGAATTTGATCCGGGTTCCGTCAATATCGAGAAACGGTTCGCCCCGCTGATCCAGCTGAATGTAACCTGGGAAAACGGGTTGCGAACTCAGATAGGCTACGAGACCAGCAATATTACAAGCCTGGCAATGTCGAACTCACAGCTTGCCGAGAGAGTTTCCAAAGGGCTACGGATGCAGATTGCCTATACGCTTCGGAATTTCAGGATACCGCTCTTCAGAAGACTGACCAATAACGTCGATCTGAGTCTCACAGGGAACTATATTGAAGATACGGAGCAGCGATTCCTGCTGGATGCCGATCTCGAACGCGCTTTATTGGATGATGCGACAGAGATTAACCGGGATCCCGGCGCATACGAGTTTAATCCGCGGCCTCCGACGGGCCAAACCCGGATAAACGGGGAATTCGTGATCGGCTACCGTTTTTCCAATACGCTGAACGCCAACTTTACATACGGCTACAGCCAGATTTTGCCGAAATCGTCCAGCACCTTCAAGCGTACCACGCACGATATTCGGTTTAATATCAGAATTAATATACGGTCTTCGTAGTGCACCTCTTGCAATTTCCATTACGATCCTAACTTCGGACTTAGGCTAATCATTTTTTTCCCTGGAGATGAAAGCGGGGAAGCCGTGCAAGTGGACAAGTTATTCCATAGAAAGCTTTTTGACTTGATTTTAAAATTATTAACTGCTTAGTTGTCAGACAGTTGGAGCAATTTAAAGCAGATGTATGAAGAAGTATTTCGGGTTGTTTGTTTGCGCCTTTCTTTTACTGGTGTCTAAACAAGCTATTTCTCAGGAGGCAGACAGCAGTTCTACAGGGTATCTGTCGATATCCGCAAATGTTGACAGTTTTCTTGTTGTACTGAACCAGAAGTTTCAGCAGCCAATCAACTTTGCCAGCGAAGATTCCATTTCGCTTGAAAGGGGGGATTATTCGGTGATTCTGGTACATCCGGAATTTCGTGATTTACGCTTGAATGCTACGATCAGGCCTGACAGTACGCAAAGGTTCAGGACAAGCTTTGTGGAAAGTGCGCAATTCGATTCAACCCAGAGCAGCTATACCCGGATTACGGAAGGGATTGATACCAATTTTACCATACAAACGGATCCGAATTCCTTGATTATTATTGATGATTCGATCTACGGGCGGGGGTATTATTCCGGTGATATCGGACCATACAGGCATGATATCAGGGTTGAACACGACGGAGCAAGGCCCAAAAGAGAATCGGTATATATTGAACCCAGCGGCAGCAGGGAGCTCACCCTTTATGCATTGCCGTTAAAGAACAGGGCAAGATTGTATGGGTTGGTCCCGGGGACAAGTCAGATCTATAAAAATCAGCTTTTCAAGGGTTCCTTATTTGCAACCCTGTTTTCTGCTTCTGTAGTTTTTGGGGTTGTGAAACATCTGGATTTCAACAATCAGAATTCTGAATATGAAGAGATGCTCGCACAGTACCAACTGATCACGGGTGAACAGGATGCGCTTGAATACGGAAACAGGGTTGATAATAAGTTTGACCGGATCAACAGTCTTGCGAGAAGCAGGGACTATGCTCTTTATGCTGCTGTCGGCTTATATGTTGCAAACATTCTGGATGCTCTTTTGTCAAAACCAGCAAGCGGATACAGGGTACATGTTGAACCTGCAGATTTCGCTCGTTACGGCAATCAAAGTGCCGGAATTTCACTTCAGATAGGAATACGATGAAAATGAAATGTTACTTTCTTTCTTTGTTCCTGATTTTGACACTGATTGCAGTCGGATGCGAGCAGCCGACAACTTTTGAGAGGGATAATCCTAACGATTACAAGGCAGAGAATTTCAATCCCGATCAGCCGCTCAGTCTGGACGTTCAGGTGGTGAGTGATTCAATGGTTGATCTGCAGTGGACACATCAAAACAGCGATTCCGTCAGATTTGAGATACAGGTGAGTGTAGATAATGGTCCCTATTCGCAATTTGCTGTCACGGATGCTGGTGTTTCAGAATTTTCAGGCACTTTGCCGATGGAATTGGACAGCGAGTACCGGTTCAGAATTGCAGGGATAAAGGACGAAATCAAAAGCAGCTATGTCGAAGCTGAATCTTTTGTGTTTGATGTAAATCCGCCAGCAAATTTATCGGTTGGGGGTCCTGATATAAATGAAGCTCACATCAGCTGGTCTTCGGGAAATGAGTTTGACACAAACTATATCGTTGAGGTCAGGCATAACAGCACGGATCCTTTCATGACGGCAGCGGAAGGCATTGCCGGTTTGGAGTTTATCCTCGCCAATCCTGACCCATCGGGTAACACGGAAGTGAGGGTCGCAGCACAGACTCAGCGACATCGTTCAGAGTTTAAGCAAATAAGTGTCGTGTATGAACAACGCCCCAGGTTGATTAGGACTGTGGAAAACAACTTTTCGAGAGATGCAGATTATCTCATGAACTCGGGTACCCGTGTCATAGTAAAAGGAGATGGGAACTCCCACTCATTTGTCAATAGCAGTTCCACAATGGAGCATCTGGTTAAATCTTTAACCTTTAATCATGAAATAACCCTTTATGACGAAAACAACAATCTGATCCTGGCATTTGACGCATACCCGGATCTCGATGGGTCTCCGCCTGCAGTACCTCCAGAGGTTCTGGTATCGTCCAAATGGAATCAGATCATAGTAAAATACTTTAATGATATTCACATCAGGGACTTTGGTGGAAATCTGATACTGCAATCCGGTTCAATCGGTTACTTGCGGGATATTGCCATTACAAGTGACGAGAATTTTTTGATTGCCCAATACACCACATCAGAAGGGCTCTCCGGAGAACGGGATCGCAAATTCAGAATCTGGTCACTGCCTGATTTTACTGAAGTCAGCGATTATCATTTTGTAAGGGAAGAGGCCCCGGGCATACCAACCCTTGAAGGTTTTACTGTTTCACCGGACAGGCGCTATTTGGCAGCCATTTCAAACATAGAAAAAGGCATATACCTTTTCCGTTTGGATAATGAGATGAACCTGTTTGATGAGCAATTTATTGATCTGGAAATTGAAAATAGTCCCAGGTCCATCATCTTTTCATATGATTCACGATTTATTTTCCTGGAATATTATTCTCCCAATATCGATGAAAATATCATTGAAATGGATCTTCAGAACTCAATCAGTTTCAGGAAATTAAGAGTTGGAAATAATGCACATATTGGGAAGCTAAAGACATTTGATGAGGGACCGTACTTTCTTGCAGTCCATACTGATATTTCAGAATATTCCTATGATTTTTACTGGTTTGAAAAATTAAATGGGATAGGTGGCTCCGTGGTAAAAAGTTCGGGTCTGTGATCCCGCCACCTAAGGGAGAAATCATGACACCACAATTCAGAAACCTGGTTTTTGAGGGCGGAGGCGTAAAAGGAATTGCCTGTATAGGTGCAATGAAAGAACTGGATAGGCAGGGTTACCTGGATCATATTAGCCGGGTGGGCGGAACCAGTGCCGGAGCAATCAATGCACTCATATTTGCTCTGGGCTATACCATGGACGAGCAAACTGAAATTCTGAACAGCACCGATTTCAACAGCTTTATGGATGACTCGGCCGGAATCTTCAGAGACCTCTGGAGAGTATGGCGCCACTACGGATGGAATCGCGGGGACGCGTTCAGGCGATGGGCCGGAAAGCTGATTGAGCAAAAACTGGGAAGCCCTGATGCCACTTTTGCCGATCTGAAGCGAGCGGGTCGTCCCGACTTGTACATGATTGGAACAAATCTATCCACGGGGTTTGCTGAAGTCTTTTCGCATGAGCGTCATGAAGAGATGCCGCTGGTGGAAGCCGTACGAATCAGTATGTCGATACCGCTCTTCTTTACGGCCCGCAGATTGGGAGAAAAAGATGAAGTGTATGTGGACGGAGGGGTTGTCCGTAACTATCCGGTAAAACTCTTCGATCGCATGAAGTATATCGACATGGACCATGAGCCGGAAGCCTGCCGGCAAACTGACTATTATGAGGAGGAAAACAGGAGGTTTCTGGCGAAAAGGCCCGGCAGAAGTCCCTATGTTTATAATCGCCAGACTCTCGGCATTCGGCTCGACAGTCAAGAGGAGATAGGATTATTCAGATACGATGAACCGATAAAGGGGAAGCCTGTTAAGAATTTTATCGGATATGCCAAAGCGCTGATCGGGGCACTGATGCAGGTTCAGGAGAATATTCACCTTCATAGTGACGACTGGCAGCGCACGCTCTATATCAACACTCTCGATGTTGGTACAACTGATTTTGATCTCACTGTTGAAAAGAAAAAACAGCTGGTAGAGCAGGGCAGAGCCGGTGCGGAAAACTATTTCAAATGGTTTCATGACCCGGACGAGTCACCGGTGAGCAGAATCTGATCAGACCTCTTTGTACATCCTGTCGACAATCACCATGTGCGGGAGTGTGAGCACGGAGATCAGGATGAACATCAGCGACAGAAACTGCTCATCAAGGCCAAACGTATGATTGACCCCGGCCAGAAAAGCGAGACCCAAGATCGAAACGGCTGTAAAAGGAAGAGCTTTTTTATAGAAACCGGAAAGAGTCAGCTGCTTTCCGCGTGTTTCAAAAAAATGACGCATTTCGCTGATATGACCTGCTGAATGCCAGAGCGCAAAATAGAGTGCAAAACCAATCAGCGGACCGGTTAGTGTCAGCACCAGAATGAGCAGTATGCTATCGGTAATCAACTGCAGCGGATTCTGGAATTTACGGCGAAAAAGACCGGCTGCAATGATTAAACTGTAAACTAAGATCATTGCAAGTACGGCGATCTGCGGATCAGGCATAAATCCTTCAAAATTCGCCGCCTCAATTGACATCGCTTCGGCCATGATCGGATAGGTGACGGCCGGTTCCGAAAAGATGATCAGTCCTATGATCATACATCCCCTGGCCAGGTACTCCGTAAGGTTTCCGGAGCGGCCGGCTGTAAACTCTTCCATGTCGGCCTGGCCAAAATGATAGATAGAGATGGCCAGAAAAAGAATCATTCCGGAGACAGGTGTCAAAAACCAGAGCAGCCCAACAGCCATCATGATCAACAGATAGCTGCCGTAAAATTTCAGATGATCCAGCCAGGTCCGGTTCAGATTATATAGTTCAGCAGCCATTACATGATCAATCGCACCGTGGGGTATGCCGATAAGAAATACGGAGGCCAAAACGGTCCAAATCGCAACACTCTCCCGAAAGTCTGAAATCAAGTAGACAGCTGTAATGAACGCGAGAGAGAGCCCGGTGGTGAGCAAATTCAGAATGTTCGACTGGTGACGCATGACAATCAGGCCCCGGTTACGATTCTATGCTTCATATGCCAAATAGCCCGGAAAAAAGGCATGTAGGGGAGCGAGGCAAAGATCTGAAGTTCCTGTGGGAAACTGGTTTTTTCCTCCAGGAAAGTAAGAATACGGTCGAAAGTATTTCTTTTAAACAGTTCTCTGAAGATGGTAACGCTGGTGTCGGGATCTGTTTCAAGCAGGTAAAGGAGCATCATGTCATAGACCCTGAACCGATATTCTGAGGTTGCATCAAGTGTAGGTTTGTGTTGCTGTTCAAGCGCACTTACGATTTCAGCAGACTGGCGATGGATACGGGTAAATGTATAACCGGTTGAGGGCTTCGTCAGGCCGCCGACTGTTCCGATATTGTACACCCGATCGTTCCACGTTGTCGAGTATCGGCGATCCTCCATAGGGATAATGCCTTTCTCTTTTCGAATAATAGAGTAGTCATCTTCCTTCAGATACATCTCTGTATGGAGGTAGGAGCGGATAGCGGTCTCATACTCTTCATCCGTAAGCAATGAAGAACTGAACAGGGTGTATTCGATCAATGCCTGATTCTTTGAAAAAGGGAGCAGATACATAAAGGCCACTCCGTGCTTCTGAGATACATCAAAATCCATTAATGTTGCCTTATCGGGATCAAAAATCGGTTTCCTTGTTTCGATTTCCCATCCCAAAAAGTGCTGCATGAGTGATAAATCCACTTTGACTTGATCAAAATCGGGCGGTTTCAGTGCGCTTTGAAAAATGTACGTGCCCGTAATTTCATCTTCTCCGGTTTG
>JAWVZW010000002.1:0-20682 GCA_033721975.1 Balneolaceae bacterium | reverse complement strand
TGCACCGGGTACAGCTCCCACAAATACATTCAGTGCTGATATGCGTTTGAGGGGGGTATAGGCGAAAAGGTAGATTATGGTTGTAGCCAGAGATACAATACCGGCAACAACATTAACCATTGCAATCAGGTAGAAGAGTCCGGCAAAGATCAATCCCATCGAAAAGATGAAACCATTTTTTGCGGTCACCCGGGAATCGGGCAGCGGGCGTTTGCTGGTCCGGCGCATTAATCCGTCAACCCCGCGTTCCAGAAACATATTGTGTGCCGCAGTTCCGGATGCAATAAGCCACGTTCCGACGATTGCGTGAAACATCAAGACAAAACTGAATCCTCCTGCTGATCCCATCAGAAAGCCAATCAGCATGCTCACAACCACAGTGAACGTAATACTTGGCTTGGTCAGCTCAAAGTAATCACTCACTGTGTCCAGAAAGGATCCGGAGGTCTTTTGAATTTCAGTTTCAGTTCTGTTCATCAGAAGGCATAATTTTAATCGACGAAAAAATAATCATTTTGTCCCTGAATTGTTACCCCTAAGTTAATTCCGGTGCATCACTCTTTGATTAACCTTTTATACTTATTGACTGGCAGGTTGGAGTAAATAGGATCATGATTTTCTGGTTGATCAGGGCTTTTGCGAATTCATTTACCATACAAATGGTTTTGGTGTTAAATTTGAGTCGGTGTCTCAGAATCACTCCATTTAAATTTTTGAATCCTGAATTCTCAGTAAAAAACATTCGATTCGTCGCAGTTCAAGATGAAATTAAATCTCTATCAGAAAACGGCAGTAACCACAGTTATTGCGACCCTTGTTTTAATTTTAATCGGTGGCCTTGTGCGGGCTTCCGGAGCAGGCCTCGGCTGTCCCGACTGGCCTCAGTGTTTTGGAATGTGGATCCCCCCAACCAACGCCGCAGATCTGCCTCCGCAATATGATGCCTCATTATTCAATCCACTCCATACCTGGCTTGAGTACATTAACCGGTTAGTCGGTGTACTAATCGGGCTTTTTATCACGGCTACTTTCCTTGTCTCATTCAGGTATCGTAAGGAAGATCCCATCATACCCGTTTTCTCAGGACTGGCATTTGTGCTGGTGATTTTTCAGGCCTGGTTGGGTGGACAGGTTGTGCGCTCCGGACTCAGCGCGGGAATGATTACCATTCACATGCTGATGGCGATGACAATACTTGCCGTACTGTTATATGCTAGTTTTCGTGCAATGAACAGCAGGCTCGTAACATCACTTTCTCCGGCATCCAGGAAAAAGCTTCTTTGGGTGGGCTGGGGAATTCTTCTCCTGACGTTATCGCAGTTGGTTTTGGGTACACAGGTACGGGAAGAGGTAGATGTTGCAAAAAACGTACTTGAACTGCCGCGGGAGAGCTGGATTGAAAGCCTGAGTTTTCTTTATGAAATTCATCGCAGTTTCTCATGGCTGGTGGTAATATTATCCGGATACCTCGTCTATTTAAACCGAAAGCTGAATGTTTCGAATCGCCTTGAGCGGCTGTCATGGGCAATCGGGGGGCTGGTCCTCATTCAGATGTTTGCTGGTATCGGGCTCGAGAGACTGGGTATGCCGGGAGCTCTTCAGGTGGTACATCTTACCGGTGTTGCAGTACTGATATGTGCAGAACTTCTTTATATACTGATTACGGCTTTCTCCAAAAAGGCCTGATCAAAGTTTTTCCAGAAGCTTATTGAGAAATAGTTTGACCTCATTAAGGTCTTTCTGCATTTCAGCAGACAGTTTTTGCTTGGTTTCCATTGCTTGTTCGGGATTATCACCCTCAATGATTTTTTTGGCTCCGGCTGTGCTGTATTTTTTCTCCTGAACAAGATGTTTCAGTTTCAGAATCAGCGTAATGTCGTCTTCACGGTATGTACGATTGCCTGCCTTGTTTTTTCTGGGAGATAAGTCTTTGAAAACGGTTTCCCAGTAGCGGAGCACATGCGGTTCAATATCTGTTATTTCGCTTACTTCACCGATTGAGTAATACAATTTCTTCATGGCAATGAAATCCGTTATTTTCAGCTTTGATCAAAAGACATTCCGTTTCAAAGTAATAAATTTGAGGACGATTGGAGGAAAAAAAATCAGATAACGGAGAATCAGGAAAAGGAGGCACTCCGGAGGTCAGCGTTGTCATTCCTCTTCTCAACGAAGAAAAATCCCTGAAGGAGCTTGCATCAGGAATTTCAAATGCCTTGAAAAGCACATCATATGAAATTCTATTTGTGGATGATGGGTCCACGGATAACTCATGGAAAGTGGTTGAGGAGTTGCATGCTCACAATCCGGACATTCGCGGCATCCGTTTAAGACGGAATTACGGTAAGAGCGATGCACTACAGGCAGGTTTTGACGAGGTTCGGGGAAAATATGTGGTAACCATGGACGCCGATTTGCAGGACGATCCCAATGAAATTCCCGCAATGATTGAGATGCTCAAAGAGGGGAGTGATCTGGTAAGCGGGTGGAAAAAAGTACGGCACGATCCGCTGACCAAAACAGTACCTTCACGTTTTTTCAATGCTGTTACAAGATGGACTACAGGCATTAAACTGCATGATTTTAACTGCGGACTCAAAGCATACCACCGAAGGGTTACCGATGAAATTTATCTATATGGCGAGCTTCATCGATATGTGCCTCTTCTCGCCAAATGGAAAGGATTCGGCAATATCTCGGAAAAAGTTGTGAAGCATCATGAACGGAAATACGGGCGGACCAAATTTGGTTTGTCCAGGTTTCTGAACGGATTTCTGGATCTGATTACCCTGCTGTTTGTGAATCGCTATATGCAGAGGCCCATGCACTTTTTTGGTCTTTTTGGTGTCATATTTCTGATTATGGGATTGGGCATCAGTGGCTACCTGGCAGTTATGAAGATATTCTTCGGGGAGAATCTGGGCGATCGGCCGCTCCTTTTTCTGGGTATTCTGCTCATCGTTGTGGGAGTACAGTTCTTTTCAATCGGATTTCTGGGGGAAATGATTAACAAAGGCCAGGTAGAAAGGCAAAAACCTTCCATTGCCCGCACACTCTGACTGTCTCACCATGAGTCGCATAGCATACGATCCCGTCAAAGATAAATTCGCCCGCATCATTCGCAGATCCCGTTTTTTGAGACGGGTCTTTTACGCTATCCTGGACCTGGTATTTCTGAGAAGCTGGCATATAAGGCGGATTCTTCGCAAGAACTGTTCTGAGCTTGACCAAAATGGGACCTGGCATCTTCTGGATGCAGGATGCGGATTTGGCCAGTACGACCGGTTTATCCTCGATACGTTTGAAAATGTTAAAGTCACATCGGTGGATATCAAAGCCGATTACATCGAAGACAACCGCTTCTTTTTTCAAAAAGAGATAGAAAAAGGGAGAATCCGGTTTGATGTGGCCGACTTGCTGAATTACAGTGACGAAACGGAGTACGACTTTGTCATCTGTATCGACGTGCTTGAGCACATAGAAGAAGATACCAGGGTGATGAAGCAGCTGAACCAATGTATGAATCCGGGCGCACGGTTTCTGATGCATTCCCCTTCACACTATTCAGAAGAAGATGCGGGAGATGAAGAATCATTTGTGGATGAGCATGCCAGAACGGGATATTCAAAAGAAGAAATCAGTAAAAAAATGATGGATTCAGGGCTAAAACCTCTGAAAGTCCACTATACCTATGGACCTTGGGGACATCGTGCATGGACGCTTTTGGTGAAGTGGCCCATGGTGATGTTCACACGCTTTGGATTGATTGCCGCGCTTCCTCTCTTGATTTATTATCCTCTTGTAACCCCGTTTTCCCTTCTCATGAATGCAGCAGATCTCTATACGGCCAATCACAAGGGTACCGGAATTTATGCCCTCTCCGAAAAAACGGATTCGATAGAATCAGCATCATTCATTGAAAAATAACATCTCGTCTACTTCCTGAACCATTTTCCAGGAGATTGTTGAGGTGTCAAAAACAAGGTGAAAATATCGGCCCCTATCGGTTTTCACCACATAGTGATAGTGATAGCCTTTTCCCACCCGCTCCCTGTGAACCTGACGTATCTTCGCTATCCGATAGGTTTCCCCTTTTCGTGTTTCAAATCTGTAGGGGGTAATGTGATGCCTCAGGGCGGGATTTGCAAAACCGCGCACAACATTCAGCACATTAATGGGAGGGTATTTCTCTTCACTCATAAACTGCTCCTTATTCTTGGAGAAACAGTTTACACATATATCATACATATATCAACATTCTTCAGGAGAAAAGATCCTTGTAAGGCTCAATCAGGTCTTTACCGCTGTTCTGGGCATTATTGACCCGGGTATCCACCCGATGGTACTGAATATCGTCATCTGCCCATGGATGAAGAAGATCGAGCAGCAAATCAGAAGAGGATTGATCGGGGTCAAGCCAGGTATCCAGTTCTTCATCAGTAAGCATGGCCGGCATACGGTCATGCAAATTCCGGACTGTCTTGTTGGCGGGGGTGGTAACAATTGTATAGCTGTTTATGACCTCACCGGAGTCGGATTTCCAATTCTCATAAAGTCCTGCCAGATTCATCAGTTCAGATGATTTCTGAGTAATGTAGAAAGGAATTTTGCCGGACGAGGATTTCTTCCATTCATAAAATCCGCTGGCAGGTACGATACACCGCTGAGACTGAAACGGTTTTTTAAAAGATTTTTTGGAATCCAGTGTTTCACACCGTGCGTTGATCATGGTGTAGCCGGTATTTTTACTGTCAGCCCAGAATGGGATGAGCCCCCACCGATAGATATCAATGACACGCTCACCATCATCTATGAGCACAACCGGCATCTCGGCAGAGGGTGCCACGTTATAGCGCGGACTGAAAGAAAAGGTGCCTTCTGGAACAGCTCCGTATTTTTTTTCCAGTTCCTGAATTGTTGATTGTAAAACGTAGCGTCCGCACATAATCCTGATGTTTTGGTTTATTCTACAAAGTACTAAATAGATCAAAGAGTTAGTAAGGCTACGGTCCCTCAAAAATTGAATTCTGTCGCTGAATGGAATAGGATCTTCCGCTGAAAAGGAACAGCCTGATCCAAAGAAATAGAAAGGTTTTAGGGTATCATAATTGATTGTTGCGCAGTGACTAAGTGGACATAAAAAATTTTTTTTGTGATTTGTAGAGTTAGAGAAAAAAACACTTATTATTGGATCATTACGGATTGTAGGGGAAGTAATATGTAACTGAAATAAACTGTAAAAAGTGAGGGATGATGAAAAAAACTGTACGGGTACTGCTGTCACTTCTGGTTATCGTAGTTATCGCAATCTGCGGTGTCGTTGGATTTATATCTTTTGCTTTACCGGATACGGGTCCGCCCCCGGATATGTCCATCGAACTGACGGACGAACGTATTGATAGGGGAAAATATCTGGCTAACCACGTGATGCTATGCATGGATTGCCATGCAGTCCGTGATTTCAGCCTTTATGCAGGTCCGCCCATGCCCGGCACCCATGGAGCCGGTGGAGATGTGTTTGATCAGAATATGGGATTTCCGGGTCGCTTTGTATCCCGTAACCTAACGCCTTTTGCACTTTCAGAATGGACGGATGGTGAGATTTTCAGGGCGATAACTACCGGTGTATCACGAGACGGAACTGCGCTCTTTCCTGTTATGCCTTATCCAAACTACTCCAAACTTGCGGAAGAGGATATCCAGGCTGTTATTGCATACCTGAGAACACTTGAACCTGTAGAAAATGAACTTGAAAGGTCGAGTCCGGATTTTCCTGTCAGCTTGCTGATCAATACTATGCCGGTGGAAGCGGATCTGAAGCCTCGTCCCCCCAAAGAGGATGTAATCAATTATGGAAAATATATGATTACTGCGGCAGCATGTGGTGACTGCCATACCAGAATGGAAAAAGGAACCTATGTAGGAGAGCCCTATGCCGGAGGCAATGAATTTATCATGCCTGATGGCTCGGTGGTACGAGCGGCCAATCTGACACCTCATGAGACGGGGCTTGGAAACTGGTCCAAAGAGATGTTCATCAACAGGTTTAAAGTATATGCCGATAGCTCATACTCACCGCACAGAGTGAATGCAGGTGATATGCAGACGCTGATGCCGTGGATTATGTATGCAGGAATGGAGGAAGAAGATCTGGGAGCGATTTACGAATATCTGCGAACCCTGGAGCCTGTAGAGAACAGGGTTGTAAAATTTACCTCCTCAAGAAGCATAAACTCCGGACAGGATTCCATGTAAATACCCATTGGGATTACATGGAATTTCTCACATACATCAGTTTGATCAGCTGTAAATACAGTAAGTACCCTGTAAAATAAATACGGTGCTGAGAATCGGTTAGGAAACAACCGGACGATAATAGTCCAGATTATCCAAAACGCGTCCTGTACCTCTGACGACTGCTGTGAGCGGGTCTTCAGCGATATGAACTGGAAGATCGGTCATCTCTGTAATCCGCTTATCCAGATTTTTGAGAAGGGCACCGCCTCCGGCAAGTATGATTCCCCGGTCGAGAATATCGGCTGACAATTCAGGAGGAGTTTTTTCCAGAGATTTTACAATCGACTCGACAATTGAATTCACCGAAACGGAAATGGCTTCACGGACATCTGCAGATGTGATGTGGATTGTTTTGGGGATGCCATTCACGAGGTCACGGCCTTTGATATCCATCTCAAGCTCCTGCTCAAGGGGTGATGCAGATCCTATCTCGCACTTTATTTTCTCGGCTGTTCTCTCACCAATCAGCAGGTTCTGTGTTTTTCGGTAATAGCTGATAATGTCTTCATTCAGTTTGTCGCCGGCCAGACGGACTGACTGTGAATGTACAATTCCCGAGAGTGCAATAACGGCGATTTCGGTAGTACCTCCGCCGATATCCACGATCATGTGGCCTTCAGGTTCATGTACGTTGAGTCCGACACCGATTGCAGCCGCCATGGGCTCTTCAACAAGATATACCTCTTTTGCACCGGCATTCTCGGCACTGTCACGAACAGCTCGTTTCTCAACATCCGTGATGCCGCTTGGCACGCAGATTACGATCTGCCGGGTAGTAGAGTACCAATTTTTTTTAACGCTCTTGATCATTCCTCTGATCATGTGCTCAGCAGCTTCAAAGTCAGCGATGACTCCATCTCGTAACGGTCTGACGGTCCTGATTTTGCTATGAGTTTTTTCGTGCATGAACCAGGCTTCCTGACCGATGCTTACCGGAAGTCCATCCGTATTAAAGGCAACAATGGAGGGTTCTCTCAAAACGATGCCGTTTCGTTTTGATGAAATGAGCGTGTTTGCGGTACCCAGATCGATGGCAATGTCGTTGTAGAGAAGATCCATAAAACCCGATTTCTTTTCGACCGGGTGAAGGTTACCATTTTTGTAATGTGGATTTTCGGCCGTTGCTGCTTGCATGAGAATTTGATTTAGAGCTGAGAACGTCGCCTCATCGAACGGATCAAGGCGTTTGAGTAATAAAAAGAGTTATCACTCCCGAAACCGTTACAAATTAATTGCAAGAACAGATAAGCTCTTAGAAAAAGCAGTCAGGATGTGAGGGATGAAAACCCGGATAGGTAGTTGATGGAAGGGCCGAATGTCATGATTTTCACGGCTGCAGCGGGCGGACCTGTATATCTGTGTAATGATGGTTTTTTGGCATACTCAGAATATGAATTACAGACTCACCAAGATCTTCGGGCTTAAGTTTGTTCTTTTTGGAATCCGAAAAACCTGTGTCCACCGATCCGGGAGAGAGACAGGTTACTTTAATACCATGGTTACGAAGTTCCAGGTGCATGGATTCGGAGAGGCCGGCCACGGCATGTTTGGTTGCGCTGTAACAAGCCATGCCGGCAATACCATTTGTTCCTGCACCCGATGATATATTGATGATATAACCTTCGCCCTGTTTTTTCATGGCAGGGATAAAAAGCCTTGAGGTGTAGAATATTCCATGGACATTCAGATCGAAAAGATAACGCCATTTATCCGTGGGCATATTTTCTAAATCACCTTTATATCCAACTCCCGCATTGTTGATTAAAATGGAGATCTGATTACCAAGAGCCTGAGTCGTTGCCTTATAGCCTTCCTTCACGGATTCTTCGAGGGTAAGGTCTACGGCAAAATGATAAAAATCAGGATGGCTGAATGTTTCAGGTTTAGTTCGGCTCCAGCCGGCCACTTTTATCCCTGACTCAATCAGGGCTTTTGTAATGGCTAGTCCAATTCCCCTGCTGGCTCCGGTTACAACTGCGGTAGCGTCTTTTAAATTCATTAAAGTATCATAATCGGTATTCAGACATCATTCTTCGCGATGACCCAAACAGCATGAACAATTCCGGGAATATAGCCGAGAATCGTAAGAAGGATATTCAGCCAAAAAGTTCCTCGTATTCCAACTGTGAGGAATACTCCAAGGGGCGGCAAAATGATTGCAAAGATGATTCTCAGTATGCTCATATAGGTTACACTATAGATTTCAGTCGCAGATTTAGTGAGATACAATTCACAATAAAGTCAATCAAAAGAAGAAAAGAAACCGAATGTAAGGTTGATAAAAATTATCAGCCTGACTATTCGGATTTTAATCTCAGGGAATTGAGTGTGATGTACCGCGTACGGGATTTTCCCGAAGGGATCCCTACGGGGGAACCGGGTGCTACCGCCGTGAAAGAGCAGCATTCAGCTCACAATTTAGAGGCTGAACAAATAAGGTAGGTTGAATGGGAAGTGCCAATCTAAAAATCCCAAATCACCAATATTTGGAATTTGGCACATTATACATTGGATTTCCCTTCGCATAGAGAAGTATTGTACCGCGTACGGGATTTGAACCCGTGCTACCGCCGTGAAAGGGCGGCGTCCTAGACCCCTAGACGAACGCGGCTTAAAAAGCGCTCAAGCAGCAAAATCAAAATGGGGAGCCTGATGGGATTTGAACCCACGGCCTCCAGGGCCACAACCTGGCGCTCTAACCAACTGAGCTACAAGCTCCATAGAAAATTTTCAATAACCAATTCACAAATACCAAATCATCAATGTTTGGAATTTGGCGCTTGAAAAATTGGAATTTCCTTCGCTATGCGAAGAAGTTGTACCGCGTACGGGATTTGAACCCGTGCTACCGCCGTGAAAGGGCGGCGTCCTAGACCCCTAGACGAACGCGGCTTGTGATTTTTAATTTTTGATTGTCGATTGTTGACATATAGCCAATCATTCGGAAAATTGATTTTTCGAAATCGGAATTAAATCACAAATCAACAATAAAAAATCATCAATCAAAAGAGGCGACAGGCGGATTCGAACCGCCGTACGAGGTTTTGCAGACCTCTGCCTAACCACTCGGCCATGTCGCCTGTTGTAAATCGACCTATCAGTACGCCCGTCAGGACTCGAACCTGAAACCTACTGCTTAGAAGGCAGTTGCTCTATCCAGTTGAGCTACGGGCGCCAAACCGGATGTTTCGGAACCTGTAACCAGGCTTATGATTTAAAAAAATGCATGATGTCAATGCAGTAACAGAATATGATGCTGAATGCCATTTTTCTTTGGCGTTCTGTCCTGCACTCCAAAAAGTGTCGGGGAGACAGGATTTGAACCTGCGACCCTCTGCTCCCAAAGCAGATGCGCTACCGGGCTGCGCTACTCCCCGAATCCGATAATCTGTGAACAGATAGTGTAAATGCTGCACCTCACGAGATTTAAATAAGGTGAAAGTGAGCACTCCGGTTAAAAACATTATGTCAAATTAAACTGATTTTCAGCTTGTCTTCTGCCTGGATGGCGCGCGAAATCAGTTTGTCAAAAGAATTGAAAGATAAAGGATTTCAATTCTGAATGCAATGAAATTAGGTCAAAATCTTTGACCTAATCCCGTGTTTCTGTATTCAATTCCTCCAGCAATCCAGCTCCGTATGCCGTTAGCTGAATGAAGGCAGCAGGTACGCAAAGTGAAGCCACCTCTAAATCTTTTGATTCACGATACCCGTCGGCAAAGATCAGGCCCGCAAATGCCAGGTATAGCATGGGTAAAATCCAGGCATAAGGCACTCCAAAAATCAGAAACCCAAGAGAAGCCGGTATTCCTAATAGGAAGAGAGCAGGCAGTAGGTGAATGGTTTTCATTTGATCCGGATAAAATCTTGAGATATTGACCCTTGCCCGCCCAAAAAAGTGAAGCTGTCTGAAAAACTGCCTGAAATCGGTACGTCTTTTATGATAGACATAGGCTTCCGGGATTAGGGCAGTACGGAAACCCTCTTTGATAATTCTCAGGCTGAACTCAATATCTTCACCCATCCTGGTAATATTATAGCCACCGGTTTTTTCATATACTTCTCTTGAAATGCCCATATTAAAACTTCTGGGGTGAAAGTCACCGATTCGTTTTTCCTTGCCCCGAATCCCTCCCGTTGTAAAAGGGGAGGTCATGCTGTAGCTGATAGCCTTCTGAATCGCAGAAAAGGAGGGATGGGCCTTGTCCGGTCCGCCCCAGCAATCGATGCGTTTGGCCTGCAGTTCACGGTTAACAGTTTCAAAGTAATTTTCAGGTATGAGGCAGTCGGAATCAAAAACAACAAAGTACTCACCATTCGCCCGTTCAAATCCGAAATTACGGGAAAATCCCTGTCCGCTGTTCTCTTTGTAAAAATAGCGGATATCCAGCCTGTCGTGATAACGATCAACGACATCTTTACATCGATTTTCAGATCCATCTTCAACAATCAGCACTTCAAAATCTGAAAAGGACTGATGAGTGAGACTCAATAGCAGCTCATCTATTTCATCCGGACGATTGTAAACCGGAACAATTATCGAATAAAGCATGTATGCATTTCATGAAGAAATTTTCGTTCTTTAATCCCGTCAATATAAAACTTTATAAATCCATTCAATGAAGCTTCTGCTCACATTAGCCGTATTCCTGTTTTGGTTGCCAACTCTTTCAGCACAGTCTGTATCTGTTTCATTTGGCGGAGGACAAGGCGCCATCAGTAATAATCAGATAGCCCTGAAATCAGGTACAGCTACTGTTCAGGCATCCGGTATTACGGTAAATGAGACGCGTGTTAATTCTCCAGTTTCCTGGTCTGTTTCACCCGATGGTAGTAAGCTGGGAATAATGAAGACGAATGGCGGAATTTCTTACACACTGCTTGATCATAATGGGAACAGGATTGCAGAGTCAGCCCTGGAGTTTTTTAATATGGGTGATGAAAGCATAGCAGTCTACCAGTTTAATGACGGGCGGGCAGTGACAAGGGATAACATAGCGAATTTTACATTCTTTGATGCAGGCGGTTCTGTTCTTTACTCCGTTTCCAACAGTTCTCAGAGTTCTGGCGGAGAGCAGATTTCCCAATTGTCTGCCGATCCTTCCGGAAAAACCATCGTCCTCTATAATCCGGTGATTTCCTACGGAGCCAGAACCGGCTCAAGGGCACAACTTGTTCTTGGAAACAACAACGTCAGGGAATTTTTCAGATCTGATTCACGGAAAATAGAACACGTACATGTAACCAATGATGGTCTCTTTATCTCTGTCCTGGTAGCCGGAGGAGGGGAGGACAGGGTGTATGTATATGACAGATTTGGAAATGAATTGCATCAGATGGGAATCGACAGTGAACGAACCGGTGTAACCCTCAGCGGCAACGGGGAATATCTGACGGCTTATGGTGCGGGAAGGGTACAGGTGTTTAATATTGCAACTGGAGAGAGCGTAGGGAGCAGCAGTTCCAGAACCACGATTCTGTATGGAGAATATATACCACGGGATGACATCATTCTGGCATTTGGAGGAGATGTTTCCGGCTCAACCATATCCGACGCGTCCATTGTGGCTGTGCATGTGGGTCAGCGCCAAATTGCAAGGAGTGACCTCAGTGTATCCCCCTCGATTACGAAAAACGACAGTTTCTACCTCAATCGACTTTCATCCGGCAGATACCGGCTCTCAGGCCTCAATCAGGATCTTGTAATCAGAGCTTCTTTTTAAGAAGAGATGTGAGCAAAAGAATTTTTGATAAAGTACAATAAAAAAAAGCCGCTCAATCTGTATCGATTGAGCGGCTTTTTAGTTTAAATCATTATCCAAAGGGACATTTTTCCCTTATATCGTATCGAATCAATGAATCATCCAGGGCCTATCAGGCTTTGGCTTCCTGTTCCGATTCAGATTCAGTACCGCTGTCTTCCTTATCGTTTCCGGTGCTTGAGGAATTTTCAGGTTCAGTCCAGTCAAATTCCAGTCCGTCACGGGATTTATTCATCTTAATCTTGATAACCGATCCTGCGGCGTGCTCAACTCCAAGCAATTCTTCGGCAAGCGGATCTTCCACATACTTCTGAATGGCCCGTTTGAGCGGCCTTGCGCCAAACTTGGGATCAAACCCTTTATCGGATATAAAGTCTTTGGCACCTTTGGTGATCTCCAATTCGTACCCGAGATTCTCGATCCGGGTAAAAAGCTCTTCCGCAAGAATGTCGATAATCTTGAAGATATCCTCTTTTTCGAGCGGTCGGAACGTTAATACATCATCAATCCGGTTCAGGAATTCCGGGTTAAAAACCTTTTTGAGTGCATCCTGAATCGTGGATTTCATCTGGGCATAGTCGAACGCTTCATCTGTGGATGAGAATCCGATGCCTTTACCCATATTCCGGATATCACGTGCTCCGATATTGGACGTCATGATGATAATGGTATTCCTGAAGTCGACCTTGCGGCCAAGACTGTCGGTAAGGATACCGTCATCAAGCACCTGAAGAAGGATATTAAATACATCCGGGTGTGCTTTTTCAATTTCATCGAGCAGAACAACGCTGTAGGGCTTACGCCTAACTTTTTCAGTGAGAATTCCGCCTTCCTCATAGCCCACATATCCGGGAGGTGCACCTACCAGTCTGGATACGCTGAATTTCTCCATGTACTCACTCATATCAATCCGGATGAGAGCTTCCTCTTTATCGAATAGATATTTGGCAAGCACTTTGGCCATTTCGGTTTTACCCACTCCTGTCGGGCCCAGAAATATAAAGGAACCAATGGGGCGGGCGGGATCTTTCAATCCGGCGCGGGTTCGCTGAATGGCTTTGGTGAGCTTCTGAATCGCTTCATCCTGGCCAACAACCTTGCTGCTAAGTTCCTCTTTCATTTTGAGGAGTTTCTGGCCCTCTTTTTGGGAAATTTTGTTTACGGGAACACCGCTCATCATGGCAACAACCGATGCCACGTCTTCTTCGGAAACATCAAAGACAATATGCTCAGACTCTTTTTCCCATTCTTTCTGAGCCTGGTCAAGTTCTTCCATGAGTCGTTTTTCCGTATCACGGAGCCGTGCAGCTTCTTCAAAACGCTGCTTCTTCACCATGGAGTTCTTTTCATGGCTGGTTTTTTCAATCTCCTCTTCCAGCTCCAGAATATGGTCAGGAACCGTAATGTTCGAAAGATGAACCCTGGCTCCAACTTCATCGAGTGCATCAATAGCCTTGTCCGGCAGAAAGTGATCGGTTACATAGCGGTCGGTGAGCTTCACACAGGCTTCAATGGCCTCCGGTAAGTACCGTACACTGTGATGCTTTTCGTATTTGCCCTTAATCTGGTTCAGAATTTCCTTGGTTTCATCAACGGTGGTTGGCTCAACCATTATTTTCTGAAACCGTCGTTCCAGTGCACCATCTTTTTCGATGAACTGGCGATATTCATTTAATGTCGTGGCACCAATGGCCTGTACCTCACCACGCGCAAGGGCAGGTTTAAGCATATTGGATGCATCCAGGGATCCGCTCGCTCCGCCGGCGCCAACAATGGTATGAAGCTCATCAATGAAGAGTATTACATTGTCTGTTTTCTCGAGCTCGCTCATGACGGCTTTCATGCGTTCCTCGAACTGACCTCTGTACTTTGTACCTGCAACTAGTGCAGCAAGGTCGAGTGCGATCACACGCTTATCATAGAGAACTCTTGAAACTTTCCTCTCAATGATGCGGGTTGCAAGGCCTTCGGCTATGGCAGTTTTACCAACACCGGGTTCGCCAATCAAAACGGGATTGTTCTTTTTACGGCGGCTCAGTACCTGTGCCACGCGTTCAATCTCTTTTTCGCGGCCAATGATCGGGTCCAGTTTCCCATCTTCGGCCAGCTGGGTTAAATCCCGGCCAAAATTATCAAGTACGGGTGTTTTTGACTTTTCCATTTTCTTTTCTCGTGAGCTGCCTGATGATTGAGATCCTCGAGGAGGCTGTGAAATGCTGGCAGAAGCAGACCGTGCATCGTCCTGTTCCGTATCCCGGGTATTGCCTGAAATGATCATGTCCAGTTCTTCCCGGACTGCATCGTAGGATACATTGAATTGCTGCAAAATCTGGGCCGCGATGTTTTCTTCATCCCGTAGCAGTGAAAGCAGCAGATGTTCAGTACCAATGGTGTCGCTTTTGTACAGCTTGGCTTCGAGGTAAGTGATTCGTAAAACTTTTTCCGCCTGTTTGGTCAGCGGAATGTTACCCACCGTTACCGTACCTCCAGTGCCACGGACGGTGTCTTCTATGGTTTTCTTGAGCTTGAAAAGATCGCAATCCAGATTCTTGAGGATGCGGATGGCTACACCATCACCCAGGCGAACGATACCAAGGATCAGATGTTCTGTTCCGATATAATCATGACCCAGCCTGAGTGCTTCTTCGCGGCTGAACTGGATCACATCTCGGACTTTACTAGAAAAATTTCCCTCCATAACGGGACCTGCAAATGATTTGACTAAGTGAAAAAAAAGGTTGCTGAAAGTGGTAACGAGTGAACGTTTCCTTTAGTTCACACACATTACGAAAGTAGTATGGTGATGCGCGAAAAGCAAACGAATTGGCAGATTAAAAGTGATTGCTGAAAGCTGGCAAAAAGACGTTAAAAGAGAGGGCTTCCCGTCATTTCATCTGGTTGTTCAATGCCCATCATTTTCAGAAGTGTGGGTGCAACATCTGCAAGAATTCCGGTTTTCAGAGAAACATCTTTGTTATCACTCACCAGGAGAACCGGTACGGGTGCTGTTGTATGGGCTGTATGAGCGCTGCCATCATTCTGTACCAGGCAGTCGGCATTTCCATGATCGGCAATGATCAAAACAGAGTAATCATGCTGACGTGCAGTTTCAACGACACGCTTAAGCTGCTCGTCAACCGTTTCAACAGCCTTGATGGCGGCATCCATCACTCCGGTATGACCCACCATATCCGGATTGGCAAAGTTGAGTACAGCCAGTGTATAGATCTCTCTTTCAAGCTGATGGCACAATTTATCGGCAACTTCTTCAGCACTCATCTCAGGTTGAAGATCGTAGGTGGCCACCTTTGGACTGGGCACCATTATTCTGTCTTCACCCGCATTGGGGGTTTCCTCGCCACCATTGAAAAAGTAGGTAACGTGGGGATATTTTTCTGTTTCAGCAATCCGGAGCTGTTTGAGATCATGAGAACTGATCACTTCTCCCAGGGTATTCTCCAATCGAACCGGAGGAAATGCTACATGAACGAAACTATTAAAGGTTTCATCATATGCGGTAAATGTAACGTAATGCAGATTCAGAGGCTCCGTTTCAAAAGGAATTTCATCTGTCTGAAAAAGAACTTTCGTAATCTGACGGGCACGGTCGCCGCGTATATTATAAAAGACAACGACATCACCTTTTCGGATTCGGCTATCGGATTCCGTTTTTATCCGGTGCGGAAGAATAAACTCATCTGTCACTCCGTCGGCATAACTTTGCTCAAAAACATCATGTGCGGAGTCAGCAACCGTACCTTCACCGTGCACAAGCAGATCATAGGCTTTCTTGGTACGCTCCCATCGGTTATCGCGATCCATGGCGTAATAGCGTCCAACTATGGATGCAATCTGGCCTACACCAATTTTTTCTGCCTGTTCTTCAAATTGCCGGGTATATTCGGCTCCACCATGGGGAGAAGTATCTCGTCCGTCAGTGAAAGCGTGAACGAACGTATTATTAATGTCATATTTCTTAGCCATTTTGAGCAATGCAAAAAGATGCTCGTTATGGCTGTGCACTCCACCGTCTGAAAAAAGACCCATGAAGTGAATGCGGTTTGAGGAGCTTGCTTTAGAAAAAGCCTTAGTCAGTACTTCGTTCTCAAAAAAGTCGCCGTCCCGGATAGATTTGTTGATACGGGACAATTCCTGCCAAACAATCCGGCCGGCACCAATATTGAGGTGCCCGACTTCAGAATTTCCGAATTGTCCCTCCGGCAGGCCTACATCTTCTCCGCTCGCTGAAAGTTGCGAATGCGGATAGTTTTCTATGAGGGAGTCGTAGAAAGGTTTTTTGGCTTTGTCTACAGCGCTTACATCCGGATTCTCTGCTATGCCGAATCCGTCAAGAATTACAAGAAGTGCTTTCTTCGCTGACTTAGCCAAAAGAGACGGTTTTACAGGTTATTTACGTGCCGTGTCAGTTTAGCTTTCTTGCGCGCAGCATTGTTGCTGTGAATAATTCCCTTGTTGGTCAGCTTATCAATGTAGCTGGTCGCTTCTTTTAAATGCTTCTCCGCAGTTTCCTTGTCGGTAGAGGAGAGAACATTTTTGATAAGGGTTCTCATTCTTGAGCGGCGCGTGTTGTTGTGCTTTTTGCGCTTTTCGTCTTGTCGTAAGCGCTTAATGGCTGATTTATGCTGTGGCATAATGTATTGGTGATTACAATTGAATACTCGTTATCTTTAACAGATTTTAAAATTACGGGATATCAATTCAACTTACAAGAATGGATTGAATCTTATTGCACAAAAATCTATTTTAACTGTTCTCTGAAATGATCATTGTCATTGATGGACCGGCAGGTTCCGGTAAAAGTTCCACTGCTAAAGCAATTGCAAACAGCCTGAATATACAATTTCTGGATTCAGGCGCCTTGTACAGATCTATAACTTATATCTGGCTGAAACAGGGAAAACCGGAAAAAGCCGAATTCTTTGAAAATTTGTCTGCAGTACAATTGCAAACCGATTACAGAAATCAGGTTTTTCATGTTCGCATTAACGGTGAAGAAGTCACTGAACAGATCAGGTCGCAGGAAGTGGCCAATCATGTAAGTGAAATTGCCTCTGATCCGAGAGCCAGATCGTATGTAAACGGATTTATGAAAAAGCTGGTGCAGCAGGGTGTGTTCGTAGCTGATGGCAGAGACCTCGGTACCGCTGTCTTTCCGGAAGCTGATTTAAAGTTTTATATGGATGCATCTGTTGACGAGCGTGCAAAACGACGTTACAGAGAAATGAGAGATTCAGATTCATCTGTAACGCTGGAGCATGTGAGGCAAAATATTGTGGAGCGAGATTACAAAGACTCAAACAGGAAAAGTGATCCGCTTCGAAAAGCCAGTGATGCGATTACAATTGATACGACAGGCAAAACGTTTGAAGAACAACTATCCGAGATGCTGACTATCATTGAAGAGGAACTTAAACTGAAACCTTAATTAAAAAATCCCGTTCCGAGCGTCGGAGCGAGGCTCTGTTTTTAACAAATAACCTAAATGACTGAAGAACAAAAGAATAACGAATTGAACGAAAGCACTGAATCTGTCGCAGAAACGAAAGAGGCAGAAGCAACTGAGACCGCTGTAGCCACAGAAGAGGCCGAAGCGAATAAACAAGAAGAGGAAGTAAAAGAAGAAGCGGCTGTTGCAACCGCAGAAGCTGAAGAGAAAGAAGAAGAATCTGTGCACACATTTGACGGTGAGGTTGAGGGAAAAACCTACACCTTTGATGAACTGCAGGCTGCATCCGAGGATTACACGGATGAGGAATTTCATGAGCTTGCAGGCATGTATGAAAATACGCTCAGCGAAATTGAAGAGAAAGAGATTGTTACCGGAATTGTCGTCTCTGTTGATGAAAAGTATGTTATTGTAGACATCGGTTTTAAATCTGAAGGCATTGTCCCGGCCAACGAATTTTCAAATAAAGTTCTCGAAAATCTGCAGCCCGGTGATGAGGTTGAAGTATTTCTTGACAGGGTGGAAGACCGCGAAGGTCAGCTGATCCTTTCCAGAAAGAAAGCAGATATCCTGCAGGCGTGGGAAAACATTGAAAAAGCCTATGAAACCGGTGAAGTAATTGAAGGTTATATCCAGCGCCGTATCAAAGGCGGTATGGTTGTGGATATTTTTGGTATTGATGCCTTCCTGCCCGGTTCACAAATTGACGTACGACCGGTACGCGACTTCGACGCTTATGTTGGCAAGACCATGGAGTTTCAGATTGTGAAACTGAACATGCAGGCCGAGAACGTTGTCGTCTCTCACCGTGCTCTTATTGAAAGTGATCTTGAAGATCAGCGTCAGGAAATTCTTGAAACCATCGAAGCCGGTCAGGTTCTCGAAGGAATTGTCAAGAATATTACTGACTTCGGTGTATTTATTGATCTTGGCGGCGTTGACGGACTGCTTCATATTACAGACCTCTCATGGGGCCGTGTGGATCATCCGGAAGAAATCGTTCGTCTTGACCAGCGAATGAACGTTGCTGTGATCGACTTTGATGAAGAGTCGAAACGAGTTTCTCTTGGACTGAAGCAACTTCAGCCGCATCCATGGGATGACATTGATATCAAGTATCCCGAAAACATGCGTGTTCAGGGACGTGTCGTTTCAATCGCAGATTACGGTGCCTTTATAGAACTGGAGAAAGGTGTTGAAGGATTGATTCACATCAGTGAGATGAGCTGGACACAGCACATCAAGCATCCGTCACAGCTTGTACAGAAAGACGACATCATTGAATGCGTGGTTCTGAACATCAATGAAGAAGAGAAGAAGATCTCTCTTGGTGTCAAGCAGCTTGAAAAAGATCCATGGGAAGACCTTGCAGAACGCTATCCAATCGGATCCAAGCATAAAGGAGTTGTTCGTAATCTCACCAACTTTGGTGTATTTATCGAACTCGAACCCGGTATCGATGGATTGGTACACGTTTCAGACCTGAGCTGGACAGAAAATGTTGAGCATCCCAATGAAGTGGTAGATAAAGGTCAGGAGTTGGAAGTAGTTATACTGGCTATCGACTTTGAAAACCGCAGAATTACTCTTGGGCACAAGCAGGTTCAGGATAATCCCTGGGAACAATATGCTGAAGAGTACGGACTGGGTGCCAAGGTTGAAGGTAAAGTATCCAAGATTACCGATAAGGGAATGTTCATAGAACTGCCTCTTGGCGTGGATGCCTTTCTTGCAGCGGATAAGCTGGAAGAACCTGTTGATAGCCTCAAAGATGCTTTCAATGAAGGCGATAAGGTAGCCGGCTTTGTTGTGGAATTTGATGAGCCCAGCAAGACCATCGAAATTTCTCAGCTTGAAGGCGAATTGAAGAAAACCAAATCAAAAGCCAGAAAGCAGGTGAAAAGCGATAATGTTGAAACCGGTACCCCAACGCTGGGTGAGGTTTCCGGACTCGCGGAGAAGCTGGCTGAGAAAGAGAAAAGCGATAAGAAAAAAGCTGAAGAGGAAGAAGAGTAAAATCCCTCCACAGTTTTTAGCTAAGAATTAAAAAAGGCTCCTTATGAAGGAGCCTTTTTTTTGTCAAACTGTTTTATGAATCGACCTTTTTCTACTTCTTGTCGATGTAGAAGTATATCATTTGCTTGGAGCTGTCAGAATTGCTTCTGATTTTGGTATTGTGCTCCTTGTTATAGGTGTAGGCAATATTCCGAATAGAATTCAGCTCTTTTTTATCACTGAATTTAATTTGAAGTGCATCTCCCCCCGGTTTCAACTCACCAAGCTTTTCTTTGAGCTTGGCATATTTAGAACTGCTTTTCCTGGATACACGTATTTTTGAGCGTGGAACAAGTTTTACTTTCATATTATGCAGGTCAGTATTTTATTGATTTTCAATGATTCTATAATCACAAAAAAATATTTAAAAAATACAAAATCAACTGAAAGATAGATGGACTGCAGTGATTTAGATTACAAGTCTCTCATAAAATTTACCTGTAAACTATTAATGCAATTATAAATAGATCATGCAGGGGAGTGAGTCAGAGCATGATTGCATACAGCCATAAAAAAATATTTAGGCGGTAACTTGTCAGTTCTTTTGAGAAAGCTATGGAACCTGAACGGATGAAAGAATCTTCTGTACGATGTCTTCAGGGGAAATATTTTCTGCTTCAGCCTCAAAGGTCGGGATGATTCTGTGCCGGAGAACATCCTGAGCAATGACCCTGACATCTTCGGGGGTTACATAGGCTCTGTGCTCCATGAAGGCATGAGCCCGGGCGGCCAGGTTCATATTGATGGAGGCCCGGGGTGAAGCACCAAAACTGATCAACTCATTCAGATCGGCCATATCATACCGGTCAGGATATCGTGTAGCAAAAATGAGGTCAACAATATACCGCTCCACTTTCTCATCCGTGTAGATCTCATTGATCACTTCACGGGCCTTCATAATGGTTTCGGCATTGGTTACAGGCTTGAGTTCAGGTTTTTTTCCGGTTTTAGCCATCCGCCTCATGATTTCAAGTTCTTCACTTTCGGTCGGGTACCCCACTTTCAGTTTCAGCATAAAACGATCCACCTGAGCCTCGGGCAGGTTGTAGGTCCCTTCCTGTTCCACGGGGTTTTGTGTAGCCAGAACCAAAAATGGGGCTT
>JAWVZW010000001.1:0-28338 GCA_033721975.1 Balneolaceae bacterium | reverse complement strand
GCTCCAGAACCTGACCGTGTAAAAAGTAGACTCTCGCCAGCAATGAAGAACGTTCAATCAGTTCCTCAGCCCGTATAAGACTCAGTGACGCCTGTTCCCAGTTTCCCTGTGCTGCATGAAGCTGTCCATCCAGGGCAAAAAGTTCACCCAGTTGTTCGCTATCCCATTGGGATGCATTATCGAGTGCGGAGGAGGTTACCGCCAGGCCTGCACCAAAATTTTCCATTTCAAAAAGGGTTCGGGCTTCCCATAGAATGGCTTCGGCATACTTGCTGCCCTCAGCGATCGCTCCCGCTTCCCTGAACTTTTCAAGTGCGGAGAAAAATTCGGATTTGTAGTAGTACGATTTCCCGATCATCAGGATTGAGGGCACCACGTAGCTTGACTGCTCGTGTTCCCTGAGAATGGAAGCCGATTTGGCAATGGCTTCATCGAACTGCTGGGCGCCGGCATCGGACGGGCTTGGATAGATCTGAATCAGCTCGTCGGGATTCAGGGTAACAGCCTGCTGCCGGTTTAACTCCTCTCCTTCCTCATAGTATTTTTTGGCATTGTAGAAGGTATTGTAGTAGGCCGTAAAATTATTCCAGCCTTGTTTTACAGGACCGGCACAACCTGCCAGAAATAAAACCGGAATAAGTATTTGAAGAAGCTTTCTCACAAAACAGTTAACGGTTCACGCTTGAATAGCTTGTGTGTTTGCTATTTTTCTATAGTGCTGACTTTCACCATGTTGGTACGGCCTCTCTTGGCAAGAGGCATTCCCGTCGCAATAATCACCCGGTCGCCTTCATTCACCAGTCCGTGATCCCGCAGGTAATCTTCCATCAGTTTCACGCTGATATCGGTATCAAACAGCTCCTCCAGCCGTACGGACTCAACACCCCAGACCAGATTCAGCTGTCTTCGTACAATTTTGCTTTCTGTAAATGCCACAATGGGAACACCCGGGCGGAACTTGGCAATTCGCCGGGCCGTATTTCCGGAATGAGTAATGGTGGCAATGGCCCTTGCTTCCACATTATCTGCGATGGTAACGCAGGAATAGGCAAGTGACTCAATAATCTGCTTCTCCTTCCAGTCGGGCTTCCGGTATTTCAGGCTGTAATAGAGTCCGGGCGTATTTTCCTCTACAGAACGGATAATTTTCACCATGGTTCTGACAGCCTCAATCGGGTACTTTCCGGCCGCGGTCTCTCCCGAAAGCATAACCGCATCCGTTCCATCCAGAACCGCATTGGCCACATCTGAGCTCTCAGCCCGGGTAGCCCGCGGGTTGTTGATCATCGAATCGAGCATCTGGGTTGCGGTAATCACAGGCTTACCGGCAATACGGCACCGCTCAATAATCTTTTTCTGTATCAGCGGCACCCGTTCGCTGGGTATTTCAATTCCCAGATCGCCTCGGGCCACCATAATACCGTCAGCTTCCTCAATAATCTCATCGATTACCTCAATCGCTTCGGGTTTCTCAATTTTTGCAATTACCGCGGCATTGCTTCCTGCCGCCCGTATTCTGGATATGACCTCCTGAACATCCCTTGCCGATCGCACAAACGACATGGCTACAAAATCAACGCCAACACCCAGCCCGAATTCAAGATCCTCGATATCCTTTTCAGTTAGAGACGACATTGAGATATCAACGTCGGGCAGGTTGACCCCTTTCCTGGATTTCAGCTGGCCGCCAACAACCACCTTGGCAATAATGTCTGAACCCTCTTTTTTGACAATTTTCAGCTCCAGAAGTCCGTCATCAATCAAAATCTGGTTCCCTTCACGGGCGTCTTCCGCAAGTCCGCTGTAATCAATGGGTATAAGTTCGGAATCACCCTCTACATCCTCAGTCGTGATCTTGACCAGGCTTCCCTCTTTTATTTCCTGCATCCCATCCTTCATCTGACCCACTCGAATCTTGGGTCCCTGCAGGTCCATCAGCACGGGAATGGAGTATGAATGCTTCCTGGCCACATCGCGTACAAGGCCAATTGTTTTCTTGTGGCCTTCATGTGAACCGTGTGAAAAATTGATCCGAACCACGTTCATTCCGGCACGATAGAGGTTTTCTATCTGTTCCAAAGAGTTGCTGCTGGGTCCAAGTGTGCAAACAATTTTGGTTCTGCGCGTGCCGCTTAGCATAAATATGTGATTGTAAATGAAGTTTTTTTTAAATAGATAGCGAAATGCTCAGGAATGTAAACAATTATCGACCGAGATAGATGTTATAATTAAGTCGATCAAGAATGATACAAGCCAGATTTTGTTTTGTAATAAAGATAAGTTTATGAAGGCATTTGTGAAAAATTTACTCATTGTGGCCGGGCTGGGCGGTTTGCTGATACTCAGCAGCTGTGCCAGATCAGCCAATCCGGATGTTGAAAGAGGGTCCCTTTTTCAGTACAGGGTTGGATTTCCGGAACTCAGAACCTCCGCCATCGGCATCCTCAGCCCGGATGACCAGGCTCAGATCAATGTCACATCCGACATTGTACTTGGAAGCCTGATCTACTCAACCCCCGATGAAGAGGAAGGAACCAGGGTAGCCAGCATATCCATTGAAATTCGCATACTCCAAAAAGACGGTGATTTCTCTGAAACTGTGCAGAAGAGTTTCCGGATTGAGGAATCCTTTGATGGATCTTATACCTCTCAAGACGTTTTTACCCATGAGGAAATCATCGATGTCGTGCCTGGCGACTTTGACGTGCAGGTAACGGTACTCGATCAAACCTCCGGCAAGGCAACCACCAGGGAATCAACCGCGACAATCCCGGATCCGGAAGATCCGCAGATCAGCCTGACAACCGTCAGGTTACTGGGCAAAACGGAGCCCGGTGAAGGCAGTTCAGAATTTTTCCCGATTACCACCTATACGGTGCCATCGCGACTGGACAGCCTTAATTTTCAGTTTCAGGTTACCAATAACGACCTTGAAGATCCGCTGACCGTTGAAGCAAGGCTTCTGAGATACCCGGCCGACAAATCTCCGGCACGGCCTATGCATTTTAATAATTACAGTCCTTCGTCCCTTGCATACATCGGGGTGGATATGAGACGCCCGGAAGAAATCGATTCCAATGTAAGGCGATTAGATCAACCCGGAAGCGTTCTGATCGATTTTAAATATGAACTTCTTGATATAGGCACCTATCGGTTTGAGGTTGAGACTGAGGATGAAAGCGGCGAACCCATCTACAGGGCCCGTGATTTTTCCGTGCTAAGTGAAAACTATCCCAATATTCAGACTCCAAGAGAACTGGCTGAACCACTGATTTACCTGATGGACCGGCGTGATCACGAAGAGATGATGAAAATTCAGGATCCCGACTCTTTAAAGGCCGCCGTCGACCGGTTCTGGCTCTCAAATATCGGCAACATCAATGAAGCCCGGTCCGTACTTGAGCTCTATTATGAGCGTGTAGAGGAGGCCAACAAACAGTTCACCAACTTCAAGGAAGGGTGGAAGACCGATCTGGGGATGATTTACATCCTTTTTGGTCCGCCATGGTACATCGACCGCTATCTCAATACCATGCAGTGGTCCTATGCTTACGACAGGACCGATCCGCGATATAATTTCACCTTTGAGCGTCCGAACCTCAAAAATGAGTACTTCCCGTTCAATAACTACCTGCTCCAGCGCAGTCAGGGCTACTTCAATATTCAATACAGGCAGGTACAGCTCTGGCTTACAGGAGCCATACTCACAACCAGAATTTGATTTAAAAGCGGCGGAAAGTATCTTTACCCTGTTAAAAGAAATCGCAGGTACCCCAAACCAATCAACTACATAAGTACGCAAAGCCAACTTCCCGTAAATGCATCGTCATCAGTGAGATCACTTGATGTATCCTCTGAGGTAAGCCGCATTAAACATTCAGATTTACGAGAGATTGAGCACGCTTGCTTTTTTTGAAACCAAATAACCGGTTATGTCCAAGACAAAAAAAGTAATGATAGTAGAAGATGATCTGATTCTGAATCTACTCTACGAAAGCTATATGGAAAAGCTCGGTTTCGAAACCGAAGGTGAACTTGTTTACGGAAAAACAGCCATTGAAATGGCTAAATCATTCAAGCCGGACCTGATATTGATGGATATTTCGCTTGAGGGAGAGATGGACGGTATCGAAGCCATGCTGGAGATTCGCAAGTTTTCTGATGTTCCGGTCATCTATATTACCGGGAATTCAGATAAGGCTCATCAGATACGGGCTGAGGATACGGATTACACCGATTACCTGATCAAGCCCATTGAATTTAATGAGCTGAAAACCAGCCTTGTTAATGCAAAGATCATAGAAGCTGACTGATTCCGGGGTGAAGCTATTTCGGTCAGCTCATCATTTACCCTTGATCCACCGCGTTGAATTGGCCGATGATTATCCTTCTGTACTGGGTCGGCCAACGACTTTTGCTCTTCTTTTCATTCTTTAAACTTCCTTGCCATGAGATATAAAATCTCCCTTCCCTCTTTGTTAAAAACATTTCTTTTCATGGGTGCTTTGTCTTTCCTGGGATGCAGTGCCGGTAATCAACTCACTGAGACACCGGCTACCGTTGAATCAGGTGAAGAAACAACCCTGGAAGGCGTACGTCTTGCCGACTTAACCAGACCTGTCCCAAATCCGATAGAGGTACCCGATGCCTTTCAGCAGGCCATTGAGAACGACACCCGTAGCGCAAATGGACAGCCAGGAAGTGAATACTGGCAAAATACTGCCCAATACACCCTTAAAGCCGAAATTGACCCGGCTACCAACACCCTGCACGGTTCTTCTTCAATTCGGTATTACAACAATTCCCCCGATGACCTGAACATGATTGTGCTGGAGATATCGCAGAATCTCCATAAGGAAGGAACTCCCAAAAAAGACATTACGGAAATTACCGGCGGCACCACTGTAGAGCGTATTAGAATAGGTGGGAAGGAAATGAATGAAATTTCCTGGTTTGACTGGTGGACACAGCGAAGCCCGGGCTATATTATCGAAGGCACTCAGATGTATCTTATGACGGGTGATGCTGTCAACTCAGGCACATCCGTTGATATGGAACTGGAATGGTCGTTCGCGATACCCGAGGAAGGCGCAGGTGGTAGAATGGGTCGAAGCCGCAACAACCTCTATTTCATCGCATATTGGTACCCGCAAATAAACGTTTATGATGACGTGTACGGCTGGCTGGCAGATGATTTTCTGGGTAATGCAGAATTCTATCATCCCTTTGCCGATTATGACCTGGAAATAACGATGCCTCGTGACTGGATCGTGATGGCAACCGGAGAGTTTTTAAATCCGGAAGAGACACTTTCAGAACAGACGCTCGCACGTTATCGGCAGGCGGGTGAACAGGACGTACCGATCACCATTGTTTCGTTTGCTGACACATCCAATGCAACAGCCGCTTCCGAAAATGGAAAACTTACCTGGAAATTTACGGCAGACCGTATCAGGGATGTTGCTTTCAGCGCCACACGGGCTTCTCAATGGGACGGTGCACGCGCCTCCGTTGGAGATACCGACGGTGACGGTGTAGTTGAGTACACCCGGATTCATTCATTTTACAGGGAATCCGCTCCGCTTTGGACCGAACAGGCCTCTTATGCGCAACATGCCATCACATTTCTTTCTGACTATACTGAACTGGAATATCCATGGTATCACATGACCTCAGTGGAAGGAGCGGGCATTATCGGAGGCGGGATGGAATTTCCCATGATGACAGTAATTGGCGATTATAACAATGCAGGTGCTGTGCGTCTTTATGGTGTTACGGCCCATGAACTGGCACATATGTGGTTTCCCATGATTGTGAATACCAACGAACGCCGCTATACATGGATCGACGAGGGAACAACCACATTCCATACCAATGAAGCCAACATGGATTTCTATGGCGATCAGTTTACGCATGACGACGTATTCAGCGGGTATCTTCAGATTGCCGGCACGGATCTGGAGGGTGAAATTATACGATGGTCAGATTATCACTATCCCGGCCCGGCATATGGAGTGGCATCTTATCCAAAACCTGCTTCTGTACTGATTGCACTTAGAGGAATTCTGGGTGAAGAGGTGTTCAATGAAGCACACCGTGAAGTGATTCGCAGATGGAGTTACAAGCATGCCTACCCATGGGATATCATGAATACGTTTGAGGACGTTTCGGGCCGCGACCTTTCCTGGTTCTGGAGATCCTGGTATTACCAAACATGGATCCTGGATCACACGATTATGAATGTAACAGAAACGGATGATTATACCGTTATCGTCGTGGAGGATCGCGGTGACATTCCCATGCCGCTGGTTATGGATATTACCCTTCGCGACGGCACAACCATTCGGGAAACCGTTGATGTGTCTCACTGGCTAAACGGAAATACCAAAGCAGAAATCGTATTGGAAGATACATTCGGTATACGGCAGGTGATTATCGACCCTGAAAATCATTTTCCATACCACTATGCATCGGGTCTTGAGTGGGAAAGAAACCGCTAAACCCTTCATTTGTAAAAAGCTATAACAGTTCCCGATTTCCTTTAAACTTATTCCATTTTTCTCGATCATTATAGGATGTAAAACAACATTCTTATGCAATTTTTAAAATCCTTTCATAAACAAAACAGGGTCCGCTGGATCTTTCTCGGCATAGGTATTATCGCAGTCCTGGCCCTTACAACCCTCAACATCTATTCGCTCTATGCCCTGCGCCAGTCTACGATTGACTCTGCAAAGGACAATAAAAAGAATCAGCTCGAAGAGTTCACATACCAGGTGCGCGACCGATTCAGCAGTCCTTTTACAAGTCTCGTTAAACTGAATACAGAGCATCTACAGGAAACCTGGGACGCGAACAAAGAATTTCCAAGGCGCTATTACAAAGTTTTAAGTGAAGCTCTCTCCGACTCACTTTTTACCGATATTTACTTTATCCCCAAGAATATCAATGCCTGCCACGAAGATACCGCACCGGTCTATAAGTACAGTTCCGAGTCCGGAGTCTTTGAACCCGAAAATGATGTTCCGCAGGTTGTCTGTGATGGCTTCAGCCTGGCGGTAAGCCGTATGCAGGTGGCCCTGAATGAATATAAATGGAGCCACAGGGTAACATTTGATGCCCATCGAAGCATGACGGTGTCCCTGCTCAATCTTAAAGAGAAATCCGTAGTTGGCCACATCAACCTTCAGATTGACCGGGATTACATGGTCAACTCCTTTTTCGAAAAGGAACTCAAGGAAGAATTCGGACCTGCTGACAAATCAGGTATTGTAGTGTGGCTGCGTGACTGGATGCAGGACGAAATTCTAACCAGCAGCGACAATCGCTATTCGTACAATCGGGATGTTTATGAAATTGACTTCCGTCAGCGATTCCCAAACCTGCTCAATAACTGGATTCTTCAGGCAACGTTTCTTGAATCACCCACGGTTGCAGCCTCCAACGCATCGCTGACCCGTAACCTGATCGTTCTGGGATTTGCCGTATTTGCACTTTTCGGAGCCCTGGTATTTATGTTTATCAATGCACAGCGCGAACGGGAACTGGCACAGCGACAGGCCGGTTTTCTGGCAAACATTACGCATGAGCTCAAAACACCTCTGGCCGTGATGCAGGCAGCAGGTGAGAATATTTCCGACGGACGCGTAACAGAAGGAAACAGGCTGCGAGCCTATGGAGATCACATTTACGAGGAAGCGATCCGCCTTCGCAAAATGATTGAAAAACTACTGGACGTAGCACGGGTTGATGCCGGACAAAATGTTGTTGAACTGGCTCCTTATCACCTGGATGAGATCGCTGAAAAAGTGTACAGCTCTTCAAAAGATTTTGTTGAGTCAAAAGGTTTCCGATTCGAAATCAACACGGCTGACAAGCTTCCGTTAGTCATGGTTGATGCCGATCATATCGAGACCATTCTGAACAATCTCATTGAGAATGCCGTCAAATACAGCTCCAGGGAGAAATATATTCTGCTGAATGTTAAAAAAGAGAATGGCAATGTGGCTGTTTCCGTCAAGGACAAAGGAGATGGAATTCCGAAAAAATCACAAAAACTGATTTTTGATAAGTTTTATCGCGTTGAAGGGGATCTGACCGTTAAAACCAAAGGACACGGTTTGGGCCTTGCGATCGTAAAGAATCTTGTTGAAATGAACGGGGGCAAAATCAGGGTAGACAGCAATCCCGGCCAGGGTTCTACGTTTACCATTACATTCCCTGCGCTAATTAAGGGCATGGATTCCAATTCTCAATCCAAGCGCACGAAGGCCGCCGATAAAATCAACACGGAAGAATATGTCGGATAAAGCAAAGAAGATTATCATCGTCGAGGATGAACCCAGCCTGGTATTTACACTTCAGGACACGCTCGAGTCGGAGGGTTATGAAGTTACGGTTGTCAGTGACGGTTCAGATGCCATCGACCGGGTGAAAGAAGTGGAACCTGATCTGATGATTCTCGATCTGATGCTGCCCGGTAAAAGCGGGTATGACATCTGCAAAGAGGTCCGTGACCTCAAATATACATTCCCGATTATCATGCTAACCGCACGGGATCAGGAGATCGATAAGGTAGCCGGTCTGAATATCGGCGCCGATGACTATATGACCAAGCCATTCGGTGTGAAAGAGCTTCTTGCCCGGATCAAAGCCAGGCTCAGACGAGCCAGTGCCTATTCTAAATCCGGCCCGATAGAGATGCTGAAGCTGGGCGATGTTAAAATTGACCTCAAGGATTCGAAAGTGACAAAGCCCGACGGTTCTGTTCATGAACTGTCCACCCGTGAAGTTGAACTGATCCAGTATCTCGTGTCAAAAGCCAATCAGCCGATTTCAAGGGACGACCTTCTTGAAAACGTCTGGAGATACGAGTACAGCACCAATACGCGGACGGTAGACGTGCACATTTCAAAGCTCCGTGCTAAAATTGAAATGCAGCCGGATGAGCCCCGCTTTCTGGTAACCCTGCACGGCGTTGGCTATATGCTTCGTCTTAATTAAGTTGTCAATCGGTTAAGAAGCCAGTTCTTTCTGCCTGATCTGGTCCACAAATTCCGGAAAACCGTTTAACTGACTTTCCAGGGTTTTCTGCAGTTTGGAGTTTTTCATGCCTTCAACCGGGTCAAACGAATCATTGACCCTCTGGATTAGCATTCGCTCAGGATATATATAAGCCTTTCTGTAAATCAGGAGCTGCTGAAATTGCTCAACCGGCCTGAGGGCACCAAATGCACCTGCGGCCTCACCGATCAGGCTAACGGGTACCTTTTGCAGTGCGTCCGGAAAGGGCAGATAGTCAAAAAATACCTTCAATATACCCGGAAACCCGCCATTGTATTCGGGTATCACAAAAAGAAAGCCGTCAGCCGCAAGAAAACGGCGATTGAATTCTTTTACCGAATCAGGCTTGTCATGATACTTGCCGCCATACACATCTTTCAGGGGGAAGTCCATGAGGCTGAAGATTTCAAACTGAGCTTTTCCCTCAAAAAATGTGCTTGCATATTCCGCAACCTTTCGGGCATTCGATTCGGGCCGGTCGGTAGCAGATAAAATGTGTATCAGACTCATGGTGTATGATCAAAAAATGAATTCAAAATATTCGAATGTCTAAACATTATCCCTGCAATTTCCATTCAAATGAAAAAATGCAGAATCGAAGAGAAAATTTTTTTCTTTAAAAAAAGCGCTTTTTTGTCAAACAGGCCTTAATTAAGTTTTCATTCTTCTCGGAATGCTTAATTTTATTTGATATGTAGCGAATCACCCCCTATCATTTAGGCGAAATTAATGGTTCACAATTGAACCAAAAGAAGAGCTCATGTTATGGTAGACATCGAGCAATAGCTCCAATACTTAGCTTGCCCGGAATGGACAATTCCGGGCAAGTCTTTTTTAGCCATGATACACGCAGCCTATTTACTTACCGTTTTTTATTTTCTGAAGGCGCTGCCAAAGGGTTGGCTCTCTTCCCTGGCTGCCGGGCTCATACCATCCCATCGTCTTGAGCTTATCAGGAAGGTATTGCTGCTCTACCCAATTGCCGGAATAGTTATGCGGATAGAGGTAGTCATCGGAAGCATTTTCGACGTCCAGATACCTGGAAGCTAATTTATTTGCTGTCTTATCTTTTAAATGGGCCGGAACGTCCATAATTCCATTCTTACGGATCTCCTCATTAATACTGAAGATAGCCTTTGTACTGTTGCTTTTCGGGCAGAGTGACAGGAATATCACCGCATGAGCCAGAAAATAGAATCCTTCCGGCATCCCTGTTTTTAAAAACGCCTCATGGGTACCGTTTATGACCGTTATGGCATATGGATCCGCCATCCCAACATCTTCAGATGCAAAGATCAGCAGCCTTCGGAAGATAAATCCGGGGTCCTCGCCCCCTTCCAGCATTGCATTGAGCCAGTAAAGAGCTGCATCCGCATCAGAGCCCCGCATCGATTTGATAAATGCTGAAGCATAATGGTAGTGCTCGTCCCCCGACCGGTCATACCGAACACTCCGTTTCTGAATAGACTCCCGGGCTATTTCCAGCGTGATTTCCACTTTTCCGTCTTCCCGCTTCGGGGTTGATAGAGCCGCCACCTCAAGGGCATTCAGGGCATTCCGGACATCACCGCCCGCGTATTCTGCCAGATGTTCCCTGGCTTCCCTGTGAAGCTCAATGTCCATATAACCCAAGCCTCTTTCCTGATCCTCCAGCGCTCGGTCTATCATAACCTCCACATCACTCTTTGTAAGCGGATAGAGTTCAAACAGCTGGCATCGGGAAAGAAGCGGATTTACGAGCGAGTAAAACGGGTTTTCTGTCGTGGCACCGACCAGCGTTATTACCCCCGATTCAAGATGCGGGAGCAAGGCATCCTGCTGTGCCTTGTTCCATCTGTGAATCTCATCCACAAAAAGAATCGTTTTCTTATTGTTGGCTTTTTTCTGCTGACCGGCTTTGGCAACAACCTTTCTGAGCTCTTTTACCCCATCCAGAACTGCGTTGATTACCTCAAACCCGGCATCTATCTCTCTTGAGATCACATTGGCCAGCGTAGTCTTCCCCGAGCTGGGCGGACCGTAAAAAATCATCGATCCGATCACCCCGCTCTCAATCATTCTCCTCAGCATTTTTCCCTCGCCTACCAGGTGTTCCTGGCCCACAAATTCATCTAAAGAATCCGGCCTCATCCGGGTGGCCAGCGGAACGGATCGCCCTGAAGAGTCTCCGGATTGACTGTTTTTTTCGTCATCATTAAACAGATCCATAATATTCTTACCCAAAATGGTTAAAAATGGTTATTCCAACCGGCCCAACTACTTGCATATACCCGGTTTTCTCATTATTCATATATATAGCCACATAAAATAAAGGGAGGGTGCCATGACAGTTAAAGATATCCTAAATCGCAAAGGGAATCAGGTTTATTCCGTACACCCGCAGGAATCGGTCTATGATGCCATTAAAAAAATGGCTGATCTTGAAATCGGTGCCCTGATAGTCATAGAAAATGAATCCATAGCCGGCATGATTTCAGAGCGTGACTACACGGGTAAAGTGATTCTCAAGGGCCGTACTTCTGCAACCACGCCTGTTAAAGACATCATGTCGAAACAGGTATTTTGCGTAAACACGTCCGACAATATCCATACCTGCATGAAGATTATGACCGACAAGAAAATACGCCATCTGCCGGTTCTGGAGGATGGAAAACTGGCCGGAATGATCTCAATCGGGGATGTGGTAAAAGCGGTTATCGATGAACAGAAAATTGAAATTCATTCGCTTCGCGACTACATCGCTGGAAGTTATCCGGGATAAAACAATAAAGGCTTATTGAGATTTACAAAGCCTGCCTGAAATCAGAGAGGCAGGTTATCGTGCTTCTTGCGTGGAACGGAGTCTGCTTTATTCTGACACACTTCAAACGCATTGATCAGTTTTTGCCTTGTCTCTGAGGGTAGAATTACGTCATCTATAAATCCGCGTGCAGCCGCTTTATAGGGGTGTGCAAACTCTTCATTGTATTCATCCTCCAGCTCTTTCTGCCGGGCTTCCGGATCCTCGGCTGAAGCAATTTCACGTCTGAAAATAATTTCAACCGCCCCTTTGGTACCCATCACGGCAATTTCGGCTGACGGCCATGCAACGTTGTAGTCAGCCCGGATATGCTTGGAATTCATCACATCGTAGGCTCCGCCATAGGCCTTTCGGGTGATGACCGTCATTTTGGGCACGGTTGCCTCACAAAACGCGTAGAGAAGCTTGGCTCCATGCTTGATGATACCGCCCCACTCCTGATCTGTGCCCGGAAGAAATCCCGGTACATCCTCAAATACAACGAGCGGAATATTAAACGCATCGCAGAAACGCACGAAACGTGCACCCTTCAGGGAGGCATCAATATCCAGCACTCCTGCCAGAGAGAGCGGCTGATTGGCGACAATTCCCACCGATCTGCCATCCAGCCTGGCAAAACCGATCACCAGATTGTCGGCATAGTTCTCCTGAACCTCATAAAACGATCCTTTATCCATCACCCCTTCAATCACTTCTTTGATATCGTATGGCTTATTTGGGTTCGGCGGGACAATATCATCCAGCTTGGCAGCCTTGGAAGAATCAGGAGCAGCTGATTTTTGCCGCGGCGTCTTCTCCTCACAGTTCTGGGGCAGATAGCTGAGCAGTTTCCGTATATCGCTCAGACAGATGGCATCATTTTCAACGGTGAAGTGTGCCACACCCGACTTGCTGCCGTGTGCTGACGCGCCGCCCAGATCTTCGGATGTTACCTCTTCGTGGGTTACGGTTTTAACAACATTCGGACCGGTCACAAACATATAGCTGGTGTTTTTCACCATGTACACAAAGTCGGTCAGAGCCGGACTATATACCGCTCCGCCGGCACAGGGTCCCATCACTGCAGATATCTGTGGGACTACGCCGGAAGCCATTGAATTTCTCCAGAAAACCTCAGCATATCCACCGAGCGAACTCACCCCTTCCTGAATCCGGGCACCCCCTGAATCATTCAGACCGATTACCGGTACCCCGTTTTTCATGGCCAGATCCATGATTTTGCAGATTTTCTCCGCATGAGTTTCTGAAAGAGACCCCCCGAAAACCGTAAAATCCTGGCTGAAGAGATAAATGGGACGCCCGTCAATTTTTGCAAAACCGGTTACAACACCATCGCCCAGAATACGCTGTCCGTCAAGACCAAATGCGGAACTTCGATGGGTTACAAATGCATCGATTTCCTGAAAGCTGCCCTTATCCACCAAAAGATCGATTCTCTCCCGGGCAGTCAGTTTCCCTTTTTTATGCTGCTTTTCTATCCGCTTTTCACCCCCGCCCTGTTTCGATTCTTCACGTAATTTTTTCAGGGCATCAGCTTTACCGTTTGAGGTCATAGTAATAAGAATCTTTCTTTATCCTTTCTTCTGCGTGTAGTAATTCTGCAAGCTGTCGGTGAAGCTTACGGCTGCCTCATCTGACAGATCAATGCCATTTTTATCAAAGACTTCCTTTTTGAGATAGCCGACAGCCGAATTCCAGTCTTTCTTTTCTGAAAGTTCTGATATGGCTTTTTCGTAAGCCCCTTCTGATCCGGAGAATATATTCTTGATGACTCGCTTGCGGTCTTTCCCGATCCATTTATCGAGATCCGTTACCGACTCCGTCTCGGGCTTTTCAGGGCTCTTAGGGGGTTGGAAAGTTTCCTCCTCTTCTTCCTTAATCTTACTCAGATCTTCCCGTTCCAAAAACGCTCTCCACATCGGAACGTCCTCTTCATCATCGGTTTCATTGTAAAGCTCGATTGAGGCTACCGGCTCATCCTCTTCATCCGGCTTGTCCGTCTCCTCAAGAATAGGCTCATCTTCATCCTCACTGATTCCGCCTATGGTTTTCCATTTTCGCAAAAGCTCAGGATCAAATTGCGGAATTGACGGCAGAGAGCTTTCATCTTCATCCTCTTCTGAGTTCTGCTGCCTGCTGAAATTCATCTCATCATAGATGGTTTCAGGCTCTTTATCTTTTTGAATGGCCGATGGCTCCGTCTCCGATTCCTCAACAGCTTCCTCATCAAACACAAAGCGCTCATGAAGAGGCTTTGAATCCGTATCATCCGGGCTCTCTCCCGTCACCTCACCGGAAAGTTCGGTTTCTTCATCCAGCTCATCTTCCGGAATAGCCTCACCCCTGCGCTTCTGAAAAGAGCTCAGAATGCTGTCATCCGGCACGAACAGATCTTCGGATTTTTTCTTTTTCTTCTCCGGGGCCTTTGAGGAAGTATCAGCTTTTTTCTGACCGGCAGCAGCTGGCTCCTCTTTCCCTTTACCCTGTTCTTTTTTCGGCGCCTGAACCTCTTCATCTTCGATATCCGGTGCAGAAAGCAGTTCAATAAAGTCCGTTCTGTTTACCGGATGCTCCGCACGATCAAACCGGGCTGCCATCCTGGGCAGATTTTTGTGCTCAAAATAAATTCTCAAAAACTCCGTATCCACCTTGGGTCCTGCAAGCAAGAACAGCGGCTCCGTCTCTTTGGCCCAATCCAGTGAATTGTGACCCTTTATCAGCTTTTCATCCACCTTTGTGACAATTTCCCGGCACTCCTCAAGTGATAAAGCTTCTTTATTTTTTTTCTCCATATACCTCACCAACGCCGCAGCCAGCTGGCGCCCCACAGTGATATAGCGGATTCTTTTTTTCACCTGCTGGATGGTGAGGTTCTTATCGGCACCAAAAAGAGTATCCGGAATGGCTGTTCTGGGCTTTAACGCGAGATCCATGGTGTCAGCCACGGCTGCTTCAAAAAGAGGCTTGGCATAGGAGGCGGGCATGGTAACTTCTGCCTTAATGGCCTCTATAAAATTTTTCCACGCAAACTGAACAGCGGGACTCTCCATATTTGCCCACTCAGTATCGGGCGGGGAAAGAGATTCATTCAGATTCTGGTTCATCTCAATGACCACCCTCTCTGTAACAAATTCGGGAATGTCGAGTACCTGCAGGTCTTCCGGAGTGTAGAATTCTCTGTCTTCCGGAAGCTTGCTGATAAGCTGCTCCGTTATGTCTCGTATCATCTGCTCCATAGCAGCTGTTTTATGATCATTTTGATTCACAATCTGTAATATACAACTTCAACTTTAGATGAGTCATATCATTGTAAATTTCTTTACTTTTTTATCTGTTTTACCCTTACTGCAACAGTTTATTCTTATTAAACGGTAACCATGGTTCAGCTGCAGGCGGCATCACTTACGAAGCGATATGGAAAGAAACCCGTATTCAATGATATTAGTTTTTTGTTTTCGGGTTCCGTCCTGGGTATTGCCGGTGCAAATGGATCCGGGAAAACAACCCTTTTAAAGTGCCTGACCGGGCTTTTGAAACCGTCTTCCGGAACCGTTACCTGGAAGCTGGCAGAGAAACCGCTTCAGCCATCAGATTTAAAATCTCATATCGGTTATGCAGCCCCGTACATTCAATTATATGAAGAACTTACCGTAAGTGAGAATTTACAGTTTTTATGTGATCTTGGAAAAAACCATGTCACGCCGGACCTGAATAAACATCTACGGAGATACGATGCTGAAGATTTTGCGGATTCCCTGTTCGGAAATCTTTCCACCGGCCAGCAGCAGCGCGTTAAGCTTGCAGCTTGTACCGTAAAAGACCCGTCCATCCTTATCCTTGACGAACCCGGTTCGAATCTGGATAAAAAAGGAAAAGAGATTGTTGAGAGGATGGTGGAGGAATATTCCCAAAATGGGAAAATGACCCTCATCGCTTCCAATCAGTCTGATGAGCTGGAACTATGCAACGAAATTATTGACCTAAACTGAGACAACCCCTATGTATACACCCGAAGATTTAAAACTTGCTCAAAAACTGCTTGATCACAGTGTTGAACTCCAGGAGGGCGAGAATATCATGCTGCAGCTCATTGGTCTCAACGGTATCGGGCTGATCCGTGCGCTTGCTTCCGAAAGCCGCAAGAGAAATGCACACCCTTTCATCAAAATTGAGGATCCTGAAACCAACCGGATTCTTCTGGAAAATGGAGACGACTCATTCTGGCAGAACCAGGCGATTACCGATCAGCTTCCCCTCATGAAACAGATGAACGCCTTTATCGGAATCCGAGGATCGGAAAATATCTATGAGAATTCCGAGGTTGGTAAAGATGCCAATAAGGCGTACAGCGAAAAATTTCTGAATCCGGTCCATTTCGAAGAGCGCGTGAACAATACCAAGTGGGCGGTAATGCGCTATCCGTCGGCTGCATTTGCCATGAATGCCAAAATGCCTACCGAACGCTTCCGGCAATTCTATTACGATGCCTGCCTGTTTGATTACAACCGGCTGCATGAAGCGATGAAACCGCTGGAAGAGCAGCTGCGAAAAACGGATATGATTCAACTTGAGGGCGAGGGGACCAATATCAAATTTTCTGTAAAAGGCCAGAACTGGATTCCCTGTTATGGTAAGCGCAATATACCGGACGGTGAACTTTTCTCATCACCTATCATCGATTCTGTGAACGGGCAGATAACCTATGCCCCATCGGTTTACCAGGGAAAACCCTTTGAGTTTGTTAAACTGGTTGTGAAAGACGGAGTAGTCGTTGATTTTGACTCCTCCAATAATGAACAACTGGAAGAGATTCTGGATACGGACGAGGGTGCCAGACGATTCGGAGAATTTAGTTTTGGCCTGAATCCAATCATCAAAAAGCCCATGTACGATATTCTTTTCGATGAAAAGATCTATGGATCCAACCACCTCACCCTGGGCAAGGATTATGAAATTGCGCCCAACGGGAATTCGAGCAATATCCACTGGGACCTTGTTTGCATCGGCGCAGATGTGTACTTCGATGGCAAACTGGTAAGAAAAGGTCGAGAGTTTGTAACGGATGACCTGAAAAAACTGAATCCCGAGTATCTGCTTGGCTGATACAACGATTGTGTAAGGAGAACCTTTCGGAGTTAACTCGCCAGACGACTTTGTCATTACCTTCTATAGGCTAACTGATCTTCAGTCGTCCGACGAGTAATGCTCCAGCTCTTAATCCGCCCACGCCTCTGCATCACTGTACACTTCTGCAAATTCAAGCTTCTCGCCGTCTTTGCTCACCGTTGCCTCGTATTCAACATGCTTGGAGTCATCTTCGCGCTGAATAAGCTGCTTAGCCAGCTGATTAACGATCTGAGTCTGAATAACCCGTTTCAGTGGCCGTGCACCGTAAACCGGATCATACCCTCTCGTAGCCAGCCAGTCTTTCACTTTGGCTGACACAGACAGGCTCACATTGTTTTTCGAAAGCATTTTTTCGACTCGTTTCAGCTGAATGTCCACAATCTGCCGTATATGCCGCTGATCCAGAGGATGGAAAATCACAACGTCATCGATCCTGTTCAGAAACTCGGGCCGAATGGTTTTCCGGAGCTGCTCCAGGAGCCGGTTTTGCAATTCGGTATAGGTCTGATCATCCATCTCACCGCCGCTTTTTTCAATCTCTTCCGAAATCAGGTGAGAACCGATATTGCTGGTCATGATCACAATGGTGTTCGTGAAATCGACGGTAACACCCTTGTTGTCGGTCAGACGGCCGTCATCAAGCAGCTGCAGCAGAATGTTGAAAGCGTCCGGATGTGCTTTTTCGATTTCATCAAGCAGCACGACCGAATAGGGTTTACGCCGGACAGCCTCTGTAAGCTGACCGCCCTCCTCATAGCCTACATAACCCGGAGGCGCACCGATCAGCCGGCTCACGCTGTGTTTTTCCATGTATTCGCTCATGTCGATACGAATCATGGCGTCTTCATCATTAAAGAGGAAGTCAGCAAGCGACCGCGCCAGCTCGGTTTTACCCACACCGGTTGAACCCAGGAACATAAAGGATCCTATGGGGCGCTGCTCATCCTGCAGGCCCGCTCGGGCACGTCTTACGGCATCAGATACCGCGGCAATGGCCTGATCTTGCCCGATTACGCGCTTGTGAAGCTCATCCTCAAGCATCAGCAGTTTCTGCCTTTCGCTGGAGAGCATTTTGCTAACCGGGATCCCGGTCCATCTGGATACAATATCCGCAATATCCTCTGCCTCAACCTGCTCTTTCAGCAGAGAACGGCCCTCCTGAACCTCATTCAGCTTTGACTTGGTTTCTTCCAAGTCTTTTTCAAGCTGGGTAATGGTCCCGTAACGAAGCTCTGCAACTTTCTCATAGAGACCTTCCCTTTCAGCCTTGTCCGCCTGATTTCGGGCTGTTTCGATAGCCTGTTTCAGTTCACGTGTTTTCTGAATCAGTCCTTTTTCAAGATCCCATTGAGCGCGCATGGATTTACGCTTCTCTTCCAGATCGGCCAGTTCTTTCTCATTGCTCTTCAGTTTCGCATCATCCTTTTCACGTTTCAGGGCTTCCCGCTCAATCTCGAGCTGACGAATCTGCCGTTCAATACTATCAAGCTCTTCCGGCATGCTGTCTATCTGCAGACGCAGCCTGGATGCAGCCTCATCGATTAGGTCAATGGCCTTATCGGGCAGAAACCGATCGGATATATAGCGGTGTGATAGCTCGGCCGCAGCCACAATGGCCCCATCCGTGATCCGTACACCGTGGTGCACTTCATAACGCTCCTGAAGGCCCCTGAGAATGGATACTGAGTCATCCACTGAAGGCTCGCCCACAAACACCGTCTGTAGCCTTCTTTCAAGCGCCTTGTCTTTTTCAATGTACTTCCGGTACTCGGTCAGCGTCGTGGCACCGATGGCATGCAGTTCTCCACGGGCGAGTGACGGTTTCAGAATATTAGCTGCGTCCATGGAGCCTTCTGTAGCTCCGGCACCCACCAGCGTATGAATCTCATCAATAAAGAGGATTAATTCGCCGTCAGAATCCATCACCTCTTTGACCACTGCTTTGAGGCGCTCTTCAAACTCTCCCCGGAATTTGGTTCCGGCTACAAGCGCACCCATGTCTAATGCTACAATTTGTTTGGTCTTCAGGCCCTCTGGCACATCACCGCGCACTATTCTGAGGGCGAGACCTTCAGCAATCGCTGTTTTACCTACGCCCGGTTCACCGATCAATACCGGGTTATTTTTCGTACGCCGCGAAAGAATCTGCATTACGCGCCGGATTTCCTGATCACGTCCTATCACCGGGTCCAGTTTGTTCTTCTCTGCCAGTTCATTCAAATTCCGGGCATATTTTTTCAGTGCCTGGTACCGGCTTTCCGCATTTGGGTCATCCACTTTTTGGGTTCCCCGTATATCCTTTAACACCTTCAGAATCTGGTCGCGCTTTACCCCTTCTTTTTTCAGCAGGGCTGAAGCTTCCGAGGAAGCACTTAGAATCCCAAGCAGTACGTGCTCAGAACTGATATATTCATCACCCAGATCAGATGCTTCATTTTGTGCTTTATCAAAGACAGCTTTGGTATTATTTGATAAATACTGTCCCGAGACCGAAGCTCCCTTGACAACCGGAAAGGTTTTTATGGTTGCGTCAAGAGTCTCGATGAATGATTGTACATTCACTCCCACTTTCTTGAGTACCTGAACAGTCACATTCTCGCTATCGCTCAACAGCGCTTTCAAAACGTGTGAAGGTTCAACCGCCTGATGATTTTCATTCTGTGCCAGCTCAAGAGCCGCCTGAACAGCTTCCTGTGCCTTAATTGTGAACTTGTTAAAATTCATGGTATTTGGCTATAATTTCTTTTTACTGTCATAAACAGCCAAAACCATTCCCTGCAGCATCAATCTGTCGGAATTACAGTACCCTTCCTGAAAATGAAAAAAACTGAACCTGAATCTGACCTCATTGGCAGAACACTGCCATATCAGGATCTGTTTCTGGGCGAAATGGCATAAAAAAAGAGCTGCAGCAACGTCCATTAGGGACATACTGCAGCTCTGCTATAGAATCTATTGCTAATTCTGACTACACCGGAGAAACCGGATTTTAGTGAGTCAGTCAGTCAATCAATTATTAATTGTTTGAGACGGTTACACTGGTCTCCTGTATCTCGTTCTGAAGATAATAGAAGACTTTATTCTGATCGTCAGCATTGATGTATCCGGTCAATGCAACAGGTTCCTTAAAATCATCCTGATTCTGATAGTACTCCAGCGTCAGATACGCCTTGAAACGCAGCGAGTGGGATGCTCCCTCAAGAGCAATCTGGCTGAGCTTCGCGAGTACTCTGTTAGATTCAAATTTCGGATATATGATTTTGAAACTTACAGCATTGAAAAGTGCTGATTCAATTACACCATGCACATCCGAGTTGAGCCCGAATAGAAGTGATTTTTCCAGATCTCTGAAATCACGGTTCTTTTGGATGCTGCTTATCTCTTCCGCGCCGGTGGTTTGAGACGTTGCCGACTGAGCCGAAGCCTGAATGGCAGTTCCGGTCAGGGTAATAACGAATGCGATGATTACGTACTTTATTGTTCTCATATCTTGTTTGTTAATTGAGTCCATAACTGTCTGGATTGATACTTTATCGATCCGCAGGAAAGATATAAGCGTGTACGAGCTACAATCAATACATCCGTCAAGATTATTTTCACTGATCAAAATCATTTCAATGTCATTTTTACATGAAAGCCCTTTCAATTTCAGCATCCTTAACATTTAGTTAACAATCCAAATTTCGAACAAATTTTTTCCCTCGATTTGTCCTCAGAAAAGCCCTTACAATTTATATGAAAACAGTAAGCGCTTTCAACAGAATCGACACATTTCCTGACAAAAAAACATCAATAAATTCCGTTTATAAGTGTGGGAAGCGCTTCAAAAAATCGGTTCAGGACACTATTTCATGCTCACTTTTCATGGTTTTGAGAGCAACAACCCGGATTCTGTTTTGCTGTTACCGCTCCTTTCGATAGCTTATATTTAATTCACTGGCTCATAGTTCACTTATTCGAGGATATTGCAATATGAAAAATGTACGATTTGACCGGCTAACAGTAGAAATTACCAGCGGCAACATCGTTGAACAGGATGACTGCGAAGCCATTGTGAATGCAGCCAATGCACAGCTTCGGTCAGGTGGAGGCGTTGCCGGTGCCATTCATTCCATGGGTGATCCCGAGCTGGAGGAGCTTACACGTCCCCTTGCACCCATCGAACCGGGAGAAGCCGTCATAACGGAAGCCCCAAATATGCCATTCAAGTATGTAATCCATTGTCTCGGGCCGGTATATGGCGAAGATGAGCCTGCAGATGAACTTCTTGCAAACTGTTATTCAAATGCATTAAAACTGGCTGATGAGCACGAAGTGGATTCCATCGTATTTCCCTCCATCTCTACAGGTGCCTTTGGCTACCCAATGAGAGAGGCGGCAACCATTGCTTTTGAAACGATCAAGAAAATGGCACCGGACCTACGTTCAGTATCCTATGTCCGATTCGCGCTCTGGAGCCCGGCCGATTATAACCTGCACCTGGAAGTATTGAAAGAGATGTAACTAACGGCGTTGCCTGAGTATGTATGATAATTTTTTCAGGAGAGAGGATCCTATAATCAATCAGGCAAGATGAATTCGGAATCCTGGAAGAAAACAGGTTTACATCTCCTGCTCGCCGTAAAGTTCGTTCAGCAATCCGGCAATTCTCACCCCTGCCTGCAGCAAGCGCCGATAGATGATATCGGAATTGTCGTACCTGTAATTGTAGCTTAGGCGCATATTATCAGGAAGATTATAGACATCATCCCTGTATGACATTGATTCGTACGCCCAGTCCCTCACGGTTGAATTCTGCCACTCTTCAATCTGGCGGGCCGTTGCAGTATCCAGTTCGCGTGCCAGTTCCGTGTAACTCATCTGAAATGAATCAATAATATTACTGTCCCACACCCTGTGCAGGTTGGAATTCTCGCCCATCCACTGAAGGCGAACATCGTTTCCACCTCTGTCCTCACCTGTTCCCACATGCAAAGGCTGATGAATATCTCCAATCATATGAATGACCATCATCAATTTTTCACGTTCTTCGGTCTCATTCAGATCACCGGATTTCAGCTCATCAATCAATGTTTCCAATGCCCAGATTAAATCACCGCTTTCTTCCTGTTCGGCTTCCTCATAGGTCATGCCCTCCGGTATCGTCGACCAGTGCCACGTAGCTGTATAATCGTATGTACTGTCCGAGCGGATGTCATCCATCCAGACCGCGGCCCTGGCCAGGGTTCTGTCGCCCAGAATTCGGTTTACATTTTCCCTGGCCTGTTCTGTCAGGTGTCTCTCTGCGATTTCTCCGGTTACATAATGGCCGATTTGTCCCCATTTTTGAGTTTCGCTGGCCGGTGCTGTCAGCATAAAAACGGGAATCAACAAAAGAAGTAAATGGTGGTACATGCTTGCTTAATTAAATTTATTAGCTGGTGTTATAAATCGAATAGGATCCGCCTAACTGGAAAACTAACAACGGAAGTTGCTGTGATTTGTTCTAACCTTTTCGGAGGGAAGCAAGTTCTTTAAACAGCTGCTTCTCTTTCATTGTCAGATTTTTTGGCAGGGAAACTTCGCAGACAATGAAATAATTTCCTCTTTTTCCGCCATTCGACAGCTCCGGCAGGCCTCTCTCCGGCAAACGGAACGTCTTTCCATTGGATGTTTCAGGCGGGATGTTCAGCTTCACTTTACCGTCAAGGGTCTGCACGGTTATATCGCCGCCAAGAAGAGCCGTATACAGGTCAAGCGGAACGGTTTGATATACATCTTTACCCTTCCTTTCATACCCTTCCGGCACATTAACCTTGATTTTTAGATAAAGATCGCCTTTCGGCATCCCTGATGAGGTTCGTCCCCGTCCTTTCAGTTTCAGCCGTTTGCCGTCTCCGATGCCGGCAGGAATTTTCACCTTAACTTTATCACCATTAATCCTGAGATATTTCTGAACGCCGTGAAACAGATCGGCAAGGTCTACCTGAATAACGGCCTCAGTATCCGGGGCTTTTCTGGGTGTTCGGTAACGGGTTCTTTGCCCCGCAGAACCGTAGCCGCCACCGTTGCTAAACTGACCACCGCCAAACAGTGTTTCAAAAAAACTTGAAAATGGGCTGCCCCCGCCTCCGGCTGCATCACCAAAAATATCATCGAAATTAACGTTTACGCGCTGGCCTCGGCCGCCTCCATAACCGCCGCCTGCATACTGCGACCAGTTGAAATCATCCGGGTTGGCTCCAGCCTGCTGGTATCGTTTCCAGTCGGAACCAACTTTATCATACAGTTTTCTTTTTTCGGGATCTTTCAGGACCTCGTATGCCTCACCTACCTCCTTGAACTTGGCCTCGGCTTTTTCGTCATCAGGATTTTTGTCCGGATGATATTTGGCCGCCAGTTTCCTGTATTTCTTTTTAATCTCTTCCTGAGTAGCATCTCTGGCTACGCCCAGTACCTTGTAATAATCTTTGTATTCCATACAATCACCTCTTCTTATGCGTCTGCTTCAATATACATAGCAAAGTATATGCCATCAGATTTATTCTTGAGATATTGGCAGTTAAACCGATTTATGACTGCTTTAAACCCTGCCATTTCACCCATATTTGATCACACCGCACAGGTTTTTGTCGTAATAAATAAAAAAGCCTCCGGGCCCTTGCGGACCGGGAGGCTTTTATAACATTTATTAGGGAGTGCCTTATTTCTTGTCGTCTTCTTCTTCATCCACGACTTCGAAATCGGCATCCACAGCATCCTCGCCTCCTTCCTGAGAGCTTTCGCCATCAGCAGCTCCTTCAGCTGAAGCAGCTTGCTCAGCTTCGGATGCCTGATAGATCTCTTGTGAGGCTGCTGCCCACACCTGATTGAGTTCTTCGATCGCTCCCTCGATTTCGTCCACATTTTCATTCTTATGGAGTTCTTCGAGTTTGCTCACGGCATCTTCAATCTTGGTTCGATTATCTTCAGAGATCTTATCCTTATGCTCTTCGAGCTGTTTCTTGGTTGAAAAGATCAGGGAATCAGCCTTGTTCAGGACTTCAATTTTCTCCCTTACTTTTTTATCCTCTTCAGCATGTTCTTCGGCGGCTGCTTTCATCTTCTCGATCTCATCTTCGCTCAATCCGGAAGATGATTCAATTCGGATGCTTTGCTCTTTGCCGGTGCCTTTGTCCTTGGCACTTACATTCAGCACACCGTTGGCATCGATATCGAAGGTAACTTCAATTTGCGGTACGCCGCGGGGTGCCGGCGGAATACCGTCAAGGTGAAAGCGTCCGAGTGTCCTGTTATCCTGTGCCTTGGCCCGCTCACCCTGCAGAATGTGTATTTCCACGCTGGTCTGGCTGTCAGCAGCCGTAGAGAATACCTCTTTCTTGCTGGTTGGGATGGTGGTGTTTGATTCAATCAGCTTGGTCATCACACCACCTAAGGTCTCAATACCGAGAGTCAGGGGTGTAACGTCAAGCAGTACTACATCATCCACGTCACCTGTCATCACGCCACCCTGGATTGCGGCACCGATTGCCACAACTTCATCTGGGTTTACGCCTTTGCTTGGCTCTTTTCCAAAGAATTCCTTCACAACTTCCTGAATTTTCGGAATCCTTGTGGAACCGCCAACCAGGATTACCTGATCGATATCGCCTTTGCTGATACCGGCATCCTTGATGGCTTTTTCGCAAGGTTTGATCGTCCTTTTCACCAGATCATCAACGAGCTGTTCAAATTTGGCCCGGGTCAGATCAATGTTAAGATGCTTCGGTCCTGAATCAGTAGCCGTGATGAACGGTAGATTCACATTTGTTTTTTGAGAGCTTGAAAGCTCAATCTTGGCTTTTTCAGCTGCATCTTTCAAACGCTGCATGGCCATCGGATCTTTTCTCAGATCGATACCTTCATCCTTCTTGAATTCATCAGCCAGAAAATTGATCACACGCTGGTCAAAGTCGTCACCGCCAAGGTGGGTATCACCACTGGTGGATTTCACTTCAAAGACACCGTCACCCAGGTCAAGCACGGACACGTCAAATGTACCGCCGCCAAGGTCATAAACGATGATCGTCTGATCCTGATCTTTCTTGTCGAGACCGTATGCAAGCGATGCTGCAGTCGGCTCATTGATAATTCTTTTTACTTCAAGTCCGGCAATTTTTCCGGCTTCCTGAGTTGCTTTACGCTGAGCGTCATTAAAGTAAGCCGGTACCGTAATAACGGCTTCGGTTACTTTTTCTCCCAGATACTCTTCTGCCGTCTGCTTCATTTTTTGAAGCACCATGGCCGAGATTTCCTGGGGTGCATATTTTCTGTCTTCAATTTGAACCCGGGCAGTTCCGTCGTCCTCAGATTTCACAACTTTATATGAAACCTGGCCAATCTCCTCTTTTACCTCACTGAACATTCGTCCCATGAATCGCTTGATACTTGAGACGGTTTTTTCCGGATTGGTAATAGCCTGACGCTTCGCCGGTGCACCCACGAGCCGCTCTCCGTCTTTCGTAAATGCTACGACTGAGGGTGTTGTTCTGCCGCCCTCGGAATTTTGAATTACAACCGGCTCATTGCCTTCCATAACGGACACGCAAGAGTTGGTTGTACCTAAGTCAATACCTATGATTTTACCCATAATGATAATTACCTGTTTGCTTTAGCTTTTTTATTTAAATCGTTTACTTGATCGGAATAGATGTCGCTTCACTATCGCTATCCATTCCTGTCTTCTTTAAAGTGATTGTTAAAACTCCATTTGAAAAAGAGGCACTGACAGATGATTCATCCACCTGCTCCGGCACAGCGAACGCTTTTGAAAAGGCGCCCTGTTTTCTTTCATGCCGAACCAGTGTTTCACCGTCATCAAGGTAAAGCTCCCTTTCACCGCTCACTGTGAGCACGTGATGCTTCAGAGTAATTTTGACCTCTTTTTTTGACATACCCGGCAAATCCACCAAAATGGTGTACTGTTCATCACTTTCAATCACGTCACTGGATGGATTGAAATATGCAGACTCGCCTCCCTGGCCTGGAACGGTTCGCTCAACAAACTGCTGAATATCCTTTCCAAGCTTGGATAACTGTTTTTCTAGATCGATGGAAAAATTACTCATGACATCTCTTTTTCGTTATGCATGCTGTGAAACCGCCCGGCTTTGTGCCAAATCATTCGTAAAGCGGTGCATACTGCATGCCTTCAGACTGTTATAGAGCAATCACAGTGCCAACCAATCAATCAGCAACCAATCACTGACGTATTGACATGGCAAAGAGAGCAAAAAAGAGCCGTTGCCAGATTGGCAATCAGTTTCCGCTTTCTTGCAGGCGGGAAAGATCTCTCCAGAAGTTCGGATAGGAAATGGACGTGCATTCGGCGTCCATCACTTCAGATGTGCCTTTTGAACGAAGGGCAAGGATAGCAGCTGCCATTGCCATTCGATGATCATGATGGGAAGGAAACCTTTCAGGCAAGGGCTGGAAATCGGGTCTGCCATGAATGACAATTCCGTCACTCTTCAGTTCAGTCTTTGCGCCAGCCTTTGTCAGAATCTCATGCATGGCTGCCAGCCGGTCTGTTTCTTTATGCCGGAGTTCTTCGGCCCCGCTGATTACAGAGGTCCCTTCCGCAAAACACATCGCAACCATCAATATCGGGAGTTCGTCTATGCAGTTAGGTACCAGTGCGGGGTCCAGGTCAATACTTTTAAGCGATGAGGAGCGAACCGTCAAATCCGTTGCCGGTTCTTTTTGATTCATGCGGTCGTTTGTCCGTTCAAAATTACCTCCCATCTCCTTTAATATCTGGTATAAGGCTGAACGGGTTGGATTCATCCCCGTATTTTCTATTGTCACATTTGCATCCGGATGAATGGTTCCGCCCACCATCCAGAATGCTGCTGCTGAAAAATCGCCCGGTACCAGGTAATTTTGCGCCGGGATCTTATCAGAACGGCTGCTGCTTATGATCTTCCCGGAACCATATGATTCCGTCTCAAGCTCAAGCAGTCTTTCGGTATGGTCACGGCTTAAAACAGACTCAACAACCTCCACGGGCTTCTCGCTGAAGAGTCCTGCAAGAAGCACTGACGATTTCAGTTGGGCACTGGGAATGGGTAGCGGATATCGGATGGCACGGACACCTGAATGGGGCCCGGTTTTCAATGGTGCAAAGTCACCTCCATCCTTACCCTCAATGGTACAACCCATTTGTCTCAAAGGGTCAATGATTCTCTTCATGGTTCGGGCTGAAAGCGAAGCATCACCCATGAGCGTGCATTCCAGGCCTGCCCCGGCAACAATACCGCTGAGCAAACGCATGGTCGTTCCCGAGTTTCCGCAATCCAAGGGTTTTTCAGGCGACTGTAATCCGTCCCGGCCAACTCCCTTTATTTTTATCCTGTTCGCCTCCTTCTCAATCTCCACACCCAAAAGACGGAGGCAGGAAAGCGTACTTTGGGGATCTGCCGCTTCAGAAAAATTGTCAATAACGCTTATTTCATCGGATATCGATGCAAAAAGTGCAGATCTGTGTGATATGGATTTATCGGGGGGAGCTATAATGGTTCCGGACAATGTTTTGCCGGGCCGTACTTGCTGAATCATGGATCAATTTCTGTTGAGAAGTCTTTGTGCTTTCGCTGCACCCTCTGTTCCGGGATACTCTTCCACGATGGAGTTAAGCAGATTGATGGCATCTCCTCTGCGTCCTTCCCGGATATAAATTTCAGCTGTTTTGTACTGAGCCTCAGCCACCCAGACATCATATGCCTGATAGAGGGTGCTCACTTTCCCGAATTCCTCGAGCGCCGCATCAAAATTATTCTCCCTCAGATAGCTTTCACCCAGCAGATACTGCGCTTCGGCTCCGACCGCGGTTGTATTGTTGTCGGCAACCAGTGAAAAGAATCTGCGTGCTTCATCCGGTCTGGAATCTTCGAGCAGTACCTTACCCAAGCCAACCCTGGCGGCATCGCTGGCGGGATTGAGCGACAGTACCTGTTCAAAGTTTTGACGGGCCGCCTGAATTCTGTCCATCTCCAGATTGGCATTCCCCAAGCCCAGATAGGCTTCCTGCCGGTATCGCGGATCCAGTTCCGCCAGCTGATTGTATCGATCTATTGACGCTTCATAAGCTCCTTCCATGAGCAGCAAACGACCCAGTTCAGCCAAAGCCGGTGCTGTTCTTTCCGACTGCGGATAATCATTGATCAGGGTTTCATAGGCTGCTATCGCTCCATCCAGATCGCCGGTTCTTTGATAGGCGTCTGCCATATTGAAATAGGCATCTGGGACCAGCGACTGGTTATTGGTTATTCTCAAATACTGACGAAACTCTCTTACCGCAGCATCATATTCACCCGCCTGCAGCAGATTTT